>WGEM01000383.1 GCA_015492755.1 Gemmatimonadota bacterium
CGCCGAGCCGCCGCACCTCGTCGACCTCGGGCGTGGTGACCCACGCCACGTAGACACCGCTCCGCGGCGGCCGGAGCCGCTGCAGGTGGAGCGTCAGGTCGTAGGCGTAGCTCCCGTCCGGCGCCACACTCACGCCGAAGGGGGAGGGCGGCCACGTCACCTCGGCCCGGCCGCGGGCGTAGGCCGTTCCCGGGACCCTGCGGGTGGTCACCAGCTCGATGGCGTAATAGTCGGGGCCGTCGGCGGCGGCCCGGCAGACGCCGGCCGTCAGGGCGGGACCGGCGGGATCGGCGGGTTGGGGCGAGACACCCGCGGCCCCGAGGACCGCCGCCACGGCCGGAGCGAGGACGAGGGTCCGTCCCCATCCGCGTGCCCGGGCCCGGGAGGCCGGCCCGCGGGGGGGCGGCCCGCCCTCCCCGGCGTCCAGGGCGGCGAACGCGCGCCCTTCCGGAGCGCGCGGCGAGGCGGGGGCGCTCATGCCCTCAGCACCTCAGCGCATGGGGCGGCGGGCCGGTTCATCCCATTTCTGTGCGGAAGAGATGTCGGGGTAGCCCCACTGCCGGCCGTTCCACCCGCCGAATCCCTCCATCCGGAAGGTCCACAGCCCGGTGGACATGTCGCTCACCACGATGAGGCCGTCGGCGTTGCGCACATCGACGCCGAAGGCGCCGTTGAACTGCGAGTAGCGGTCCGTGTTGGGCGGGCCGATGTAGGTGTCGTAGTAGCCCACCGTCACCGGGTTCTTCGGGTCCTGGAGGTTGAAGATCTGCAGCCCGTCCAGGTACCCGGACACGAAGACCAGCGGCCACCGCACCTCGTGGTTGTGGACCAGATGCCGCCAGTGGGCGGTGAAGGCCGATATCGGCTCGCGGATGTTGGTGACATCCCCTTCCAGCGCGGGCTTGAGGTCGAAGATCCGGAGGGGCGCGTACTGGTACTCGGTTTCGGCGATGACGTACCGCCCGTCGGGGCTGGGCGTGAAGGTGTGCCCGTACGAGACGCCGCTCACTCCCGTCAGCGTGATGCGGAGCTGTGGGTCTTCCACATCGCTGACGTCGTAGATGTAGTAGCCTCCCGTCCCGCCTCCGTAGAATCGGTCCTCGTCGGTGTCGGGGTGGTAGCCCACGTAGAAGTCGTGGTAACCGCGCCCGCCGCCGCGGCCGAACTGCGACTCGGGGATGGGCACCATGCCCACGCGGGCGTTCTCCAGGTTCCCCTCCACGATCATCCCCAGGTCGTAGATGAGCGCTCCCGGCGCCCGGGCGGTGGTGAAGAGGTACACCCGGCCGTTGGAGTGCTTGTAGATGAAGATGTTGTGGAAGCCGCCCGGCATCTCGGGCTCCCGGATCCTGGCCACCTCCCGCACCGTGGCCGGGTCGGGAAGGCCGGTGACGTCCAGGACCACCGCCCCCAGATCGGTGTCCGGGCCGCCCTGGCCGAACTGGAGGGACTGCACCAGGTAGTAACGGTCCTTCCACTTGAAGTGCTTCACGTCCATCCCGCCGGTGCGCATGTGCAGGTCCTGGTTCTCGATGCGCCACTCGTAGAGGAGCTCGGGCCGGGTGGGGTCCGCGATGCTGATGATGTCCACCCCCTTGGGCCCCTCCGTCCCGTAGACCATGCGCGACACGTAGGCGTAGGGGCGGTGGAGCTCCTGCTCCACGTCCATGTCCGCCACGGAGAGGCGGGGCCCGAGGGGCAGGTGGCCCAGGACCTCGATGTTGTCGCTGCCCCGATTGAGGGGCGTCCAGGGGGTGGCGTCCTGGGCAGCGGCGGCGGCAGGAAGGGAGAGGAGGAGGGTGGCGGTCAGCGCCGCGTGGGCGCCGGAGCGGAAGGGCAGAGCAGCGTTCATGTCCGTTCCGTGTGTCGGGAGGGTGCGATGCTCCGGAAACCTGCGGCCGGGCCCGTTGTGGGGCCAGGTGCGGCGTTCCGGGAGCGTCAGGGTACGGCGAACCGGCGGCCGAGGCCAGGCGTCAGCGGGAGTAGGCCCTGCCTCGCTGGATCTGCGCAGTGGCACGCCCTCGATGTAGCCGCTCCTGCCTCGGGTGAGCGTCTGCCGCAC
>WGEM01000384.1 GCA_015492755.1 Gemmatimonadota bacterium
GCCTCGAAGAGGCCGACGGGATCGCGCCGGCCCCAGTGCTCGAAGAGTTCGGCGGGGAAGGTCTCCCGCGCCTCCCGCTCGTCATGGGTGGCGTGTCCGCCCATGCGGAAGGTCTCGGCCACCACGGCGGCTGGGCCCTCACCCGCACGGCAGCGCTCCACGGCGAGGAGGGTGGCGGCGTAGACGTCCAGGACGTTGTTGCCGTCGCAGCTCCAGCTGGGGATTCCGTACATGGCGGGCCACTCGTGGAGATCTCCTGCGCCGTGCTGGTCCACCCGCGTACCCAGCGCCACCTGGTTGTTCTGAATCACGAAGACCGCGGGCACGTTCTCGGCGGCGGCGAAGGTGAGTCCCTCGTGGCACGCGGCGGTCTTGGTGGCTCCGTCGCCGATCCAGGTGAGCGCCACGCGCTTCTCGCCCCGCATCCGGAAGTTCAACGCCACACCGGTGACGATGGTGACGCTGGTACCCATGTGGCTGATGGGCTGGATGATTCCGCGCGCCAGATCGCCGATGTGGAGATCCCGCCCGCGGCTGGGGGAGTCGGTGGTGGCCAGGTAGCCGCGGAACATGTCCGCCAGCGGCATCCCCATCATGTGGAGCGCGCCGGCGTTCCGGATCATGGGCGAGACCACGTCCCGGCCCGGTTCCAGCGCCCGGACATTGCCCACCGTCACCGCCTCCTCGCCGGTGCCCAACCACGCCTTCGAGATGACGCCCGTCCGCACCCAGCGCTTGAGGCCGATGTCGTGCAGGCGCGTACGGAGCAGGTCCCGGTAAAAACCCAGGAGCGTGTCGCGATCCAGCGAGGCCACGATCTCGGCGCGGGCGGGGTCCGCGGCGATCCGGTCCACGTAGGCTCCCAGGATCTCGGGATCCGGGGCCCAATCCAGGTATTCCGGGGGGTCGAAGGCGGGGTAGCGCTTCATGGCCGGAAGTTGGCCCCGGGACGCGCACCGAACAAGGTGCGTCACCGGAAGAGGGAGGCCCGCGCGGGACCGCCCGCTACCCGGACAAAAGGAGCGGGGGAGGCGAAGGGTCTCAGTGGCACGAAGAACCAGCCCCCCCAGGGTGGGCCACGAGATCACCTTCAGCGCTCGCCCCGCTCACACGGCGCACCGAAGCGTCACCGTGCCCTCCTATATACCGGGTGCCGCAGGCGGTGTCACTCTCAATTCGGTACGTTCCGGAAATCTCTCCGCGGCGGCCGTGTTCCTGGCGCCTGCCTACCACCGGCCGCCCGGTGATATCTTCCCCGCCGTGAGCACGAATCGTCAGGATCAGCGCAAGCGCATTCAGGCCGTCGTGGCCCTCCGGCTCCTGGAGGTGATCCGGAGTCAGGATCGGCCCAGTGAGGTCCTCGAGGCGGAGGATCCCGCGCAGACCATGCCGCGGAGGTTCGGCCTCAGCGACGTGGTGGAGCGGCAGATTCGCGCGTATCGCGAGGACGTGCGGAAACGCGTGCGACTTACCGACGAGGAGATCCGGGATCTCTTCCGTCTCGTGATCCGCCGACCCGACGCCGACGAAGTGTTCGAGAAGGCGGGTCGGCTCCTGGCGGGAGGTGAGAAGGACGGACGCTGGCCGCGGAGACTTCCGCGTCGCATCCAGTTCGCGGTGGCCCGTCGCCGCGTGCGCAAGCGTCTTCAGCGTCTCTTCGGCCGCCGCGTGGGTGGCTTCGGGCGGGGTCCGTTCACCATCGAGGGGCGCGCGCTCTTCTTCACCGTGAGCGATCCCGGCGGTGACGCCTGTTACTTCATGTCCGGGCTGTGCAGCCAGATCCTGGAGCACACCACCGGCGCGGCGGTGGTGGTGGAGCACACCCTCTGCGAGGCGCGCGGGGACGAGCTCTGCCGGTGGGAGGGCCGGATCGAAGCGGAGGCGCCGGAACTCGTGGCGCCCACCGGCGACTACGAGGACGCGCCGCCGGCGGAGGAGGGCGCTCCCTCCTCCGGAGGCTGACCGCCTCTCGTCGGCACCTGGCCCGGCACCGGATGGTGTAGCGTCCGGTGAACCTTATAGGCGCAGAGATCCTGAACCACGGTGAGGCCGGCTTCACGGGCCTTGCGCGCCTCCTCGTCGGCGCGGATTCCCTCCTGCAGCCAGATCACCGGCCGCTCGGGGCGGGCGGCGGCCTTCGCCACGAACGGGCCTGCTTCCTCGCTGGGCCGGAAGATCAGCACCATGTCCACCGGCTCGGTGACGGCGTCCAGGTTGGGGCGGGCGTCCTTGCCGAAGATCCGCTCGGCGCGGGGGTTCACGGGGATGATGTCGTAGCCCTTCGCCGCCAGGTACGAGGGCACCCGCCGCGCGGCCTTCTGGGGGTCCCGGCTGATGCCCACCACCGCGATGGTCCGCACCTGCTCGAAGATCTTCGCCAGTTCCTCCGGAGATGGATTCTCCGGATCCGAACTGGCTTCAAGGATTCGCCGCAGCGCCTCGTTGGTCGTCATGGGGCGAGGATATCAGGCAGATCCCGCCGGGGCAACGTCAAAGCCCTTATGCCCGTTGCACCGGATAGGCCGTCGTGCGACAATCCTCACCCGCGCGGGACTCTGCCCTCAGAGGGTGGAGGACGCCTCACTCACCCGTTCACAGACGCTTGGCCATGTCCGGCTCCTGGGGCATCACGCTCTCCATCGCTTTCCTGGCGGCGCTCGTGGGCGCCGTCGTCGCCTATGTGTTGGCGTCCCGCCGTGCCCGTGAGCGCGGGCGCGAGGAAGGCAGGCGCGAGGTGGAGGACCGTGTCCGGGCGGCGGCGCGGGCGCTGGCCCGCGGCTTGAAGCCGGAGAAGGCCCGGCCCGGCTCTCCCGAGGCGGAGATCTTCGAGGCGCTGGAACGCGGCTGGGCGCCGCGGGAAGCCGAGCGCCGCAGGGCCCTGCAGGAGGCCATCGGGCGGGTGAGCGCGTTCCTCAAGGAGAATGTGCGGGGGCCCCTGGCGGGCGCGGGGCCGGACGCCGACGTCGCCGAGCTGAGGGAGCGCATCGCCCGTGCGCTCGGGGCGCTCCAAGATGTGGACTTCTTTCTGCATGCTCCGGAGGCGGAGCGCCGGTCGGTGGACGTGGTGCCGCTGGTGCGCCAGGTGACCCGGGAGTTCGCCAGCGATCAGGGTGTCGGTGTGCGCCTCCAACTGGACGAGCCTATGCTGCGGGCCGAGGTGGCGGACCAGGTGCTCATGGACGCGCTGTACCTCATCCTTCACAACGCCGCCCGCTTCGGGGGTGGACGCACCATCGACGTGACGGTGCGCACCTCCGAGGAACGGGCGCGGATCGTGGTGCGGGACCGGGGAGAGGGGTTCAGCGAAGAGGCCTTCCGGCGGGCGTTCGACCCCTTCTACAGCACCTCCCCCGAGGGGTTGGGGCTGGGTCTCCCCCACGCGCGGCGTCTGGTGGAGGAGATGGGCGGCGCCATCGAGATCAGGAACGTGCCCGACGGCGGCGCGGAGGTGGAGATGTCGTTCCCTCGGGCGTGAGCC
>WGEM01000385.1 GCA_015492755.1 Gemmatimonadota bacterium
CTCGGAGATGTGTATAAGAGACAGGTGGAACTGCGTCGGGTCCGCGCGGTAGCTTGGCGCCATGGATTCGGCATATGGACGGATGCTCCGCTACATCGTGGCGTGGCTCACCGGTCGTACGGATGTGGCCGTGCGTGACGTGGAGCTGCACCGCGACGACGGCCGGGCGGTCCCTGCCACCGTGGTCCGCCCACGCGGGCACACCGGCACGCTCCCGGCCTGGGTGGTGCTGCACGGCATCACCCGCCCGGGGAGAGCCCACCCCCAACTCGTGCGGTTCTCGAGGGCCCTGGCCGCCACAGGCGCCGTGGTGTTGGTCCCGGAAGTTCCCGAGTGGCGTGAGCTGGATCTGGCGCCCCGGCTCACCGCACCCACCATCCGCGCCGCGCTCCGGGGCCTCGAGACCCTCACGGACGTGCGGCAGCGGAACGTGGGCCTGGTGGGTTTCTCCTTCGGGGCGCCCCACACGCTGGCCTCCCTGGCAGAAGAGGACATCGCCAGCCGAGCGGCCGGCGCCGTCACCTTCGGTGGTTACTGCGACCTGGAGCCCACCGTGCGATTCATGTTCACGGGCAAACACGAGCACGAGGGCCGCACGTACCGGCTCCGGCCGGACCCGTACGGGCGCTGGATCGTGGCGGCCAACTATCTCACCGCGGTCCCCGGGCTGGAGCACGCCCGCGACGTGGCCGCCGCGCTCCGCGCACTGGCGGCTCTGGCGGGAGACGTGGGTCACCCGGCGTGGGATCACGCCTACGACGCCGCGAAGCGGGAGGCGCGGCGGCGCATCCACCCGTCGCGCCGATCGCTCTTCGATCTGGTGGCGCCCCCCTCGGACCGCGAGCCCGACGAGGGCCCGGCGGCGGACTTGGCGAAACGGCTGGCGGACGCAGGCGCACGGGTGGATCCCGATGTGGACGCGCGCCCGCGCCTGGCCAAGGTCCGGAGGCCGGTGCGGGTCCTCCACGGTCGCTTCGATCACCTCATCCCCTTCAGCGAGGCGTACCGCATGCGCGCCGCGCTTCCACCGGACGGAGATGCGGACGTGACGGTGACGCGCCTCTTCGGACACTCCCGTCAGGACCCACTTCCCTCCCCTGGCGAGGCCGTGCGAGAGGTCCCCCGGTTCCTGGGGGCCATGACACGCGTGTTCCGTCTGACGGACGAGTGATCGGTGGCGTGTCCGGCGCTCCCACCGGCGACGCGGGGAACGCCGGCGGCCCCGCCGGGACGGCTCAGCCTTCCGTCAGCGCCGTCTCTTCCCGGTCGTGCTCCAGCAGCTCACGGACGGCGGCGCGTACCTGTGGGTCCTTGTCCTCCGAGGCTTCCTGCAGGAGCGACCGCGCGCGGGGCGTCCCGATGCGATGCAGCGCGCGGTACGCCGCGATGCGCACGTCAGCGGGCGGCTTCTTGAAGAACGATCCCACGGCAAGCCGTTCGATGTTCTGCACGGCGCCCGGATCCCCCAGCTTTCCCAGTGCGCCCAGCGCCGCCACCACGAACTCCTGGTCGTCGGTATCGTCCAGGAGCGTCAGGAGGGGCTTGAGGGCCCGCTCCACCCCGAGCTCACCGGCGGCCACGGCGGCGGCGGTGCGCACGTCGGGATCGGGGTCCTCCAGCATCCCCGCCACCAGCATGCCCGCGTCTTCGACATGCAGCTTGGCCAGCGCCAGCAATGCCTCCCGGCGCACCCGCGCGTCGGTGTGGGCCAGCGCGCTGGTCACCAGCTCCGCGGCCCGCTCGCCGCCCACTTCGCCCAGGATGTCCACCGCGTTGCGTACCACGAACCAGCGCGGATCCTCCAGCATCGTCTCCAGCACCACCACCGCCGTGGGGCCCATGGCCACCATGGCATCCATGAAGGTCCGGCGAGCGAACCGGTCGCTGGTGTCGCTCAGGGCATCCGCCAGCGCCATGGCCATCTCCAGCCCCACCGCCCGGCAGACCCGGATGAGCTCCGCGCGCCGGGATTCGTCACGCGCCACGCCCAGGCGAGCCACCAGGCGCGTGGCCACACCCGGCGTCACCATGAGGTCCATGAGCGCCAGCGCCGCTTCGTCGTCTCCCGCCTCACGCACGATGCGCTCCACCGCGTCCGCCAGCGCGTCGAAGGCGTTGGCCGCCTTGAGCGCCGCCACGATCTCCCGGATCTCCCTGGCCTGCCCCTCCCGCTCCAGCGGCGGGCTGGCCAGGAAGCGGTCCAACGCTTCCCGGAGGGCCTCGGGATCGGCGCGTGCGGGTCCGTCCCCCTCCGGCTGCGCGGGTTCATGCTCCACCGGCTCCCACTGCACCTCGGGGTCTGCCGCCGACGCGGGCTCCTCACCTTCCAGGGTGAGGAACGGGTCAGGCTCGGTTTCGTGCTCGCCGGCGGCATCCGAACCCGCCGCGTCCCCCACGTCGTCCGGCGAAGGGTCGTAGCCCTCCTCCGAACTGCCGGATGGGTCTTTCGAACGGTCGCCGCCGCCAGCTCCCCGGTCGCCGAACAGGGCGTCAATGGATCGGGCGAGCCCGTCCAGTTTCGATTCGTCGTGCGCGTCGGTCATGCCGCTCCGCCAGCGGGAGATCGTGGATCCAGCGTCGTTGAAATGTAGAACGAGGGCACGCCTGCGCGCGAGGAGAACCGCACCGGGAGACGCGCCGCCGCCTCGCCGCCGTCACCCCGCGGGGTTGACCTCAGGAGCCGGACACCACCTCCAGTCCCCGCCTCACGCGGTCCACGATCCCGCCCTCCACGTTGCGCACGTCGGGATGTCCGGCGGCGGCCAGGAGGGAGGCGGCGATGGCGGACCGGTGCCCCGTGCGGCACGACACCAGGACCGGTCGATCCCTCGGCACCTCTTCCAGGCGCGCCGGCAGGTGCCCCAGGTGGATGTGCGCGGCCCCCGGGGGGTGGGCCTCCCTCCACTCCGCGCTCCGCCGCACGTCCAGGAGGAGGGCGCCTTCCGTCCGGCGCGCACGCTCGGCGGCGTCCCAGTCCACCACGGGGATGGTGGAGAGGCCACCGCGCCGGGCCGCCCAGACCTCCAGCGCATCCGGGCCGAGCCACCCCGGCACGGCGTCGTAGCCGATGAAGACCAGGTCGCGTACCGCCTCGCGCACCTGCGCCTCACCGTCGGCGATGAGGTGGACGGGCGTCCCGAAGGGCACCAGCGAGCCCACCCAGTTGGGAAAGGACCGCGTGAGCGGGATGTTCCACGTCCCGGGCACGTGACCGGCGGCGTAGCGGGCTGGGTCCCGTGTGTCCACCACCACGGCCCCGGTATCCAGGAGGGCCGGCAGCCCCTCCGGCGCCAGGCGCCGGGGGCTTGGCAAGCCGTCCAGGAGGGGCGGGCCGTCACGGTTCAGGCGCTTCATGTGGGCGAAGTACGCCGGCGGCTCCGGCTGGTCCTCCAGCACCTTCGCCACGAACTCGTCCTCGGTGGCGCACTGGAAGGCCCAGTTGGCGATGAGTTCGTAGCCCAGCGTGGAGGAGGGCACCGACCCCAGCGCCTTCCCGCAGGCGGAGCCGGCGCCGTGTCCAGGGAGGATCTGCAGATGCGGCGGGAGGTTGCGGAAGCGCTCGAGGGAGCGGTAGAGCACGCGCGCACCGGCCTCCATGGTGCCCGCCACGCCGGCGGCGCGCTCCAGGAGGTCCGGGCGGCCCACGTCACCCACGAAGACGAAGTCGCCGGTGAGGACGCCCATGGGCTCATCGGTGGCGGCTCCGTCGGTGATCATGAAGGAGAGGTGCTCCGGCGTGTGGCCCGGCGTGTGCAGCACATCGATGCGCACCTTGCCCATCTCGATGCGGTCTCCGTCGAACACCAGGCGGGCGCCGTCGTCCTCGGCGTACGTGTAGCTCCAGTCATCTCCGCCGTGACCAGAAAGGAGGAGCGTGGCCCCGGTACGCCGGGCGAGCTGCCGGGCACCGGAGAGGTAGTCCGCGTGGATGTGCGTCTCGGTGACGTAGCGGATCTCCATCTCCTCCGCTTCCGCCGCCTGCAGATAGAGGTCGGAGTCTCGATGGGGATCCACCACCAGCGCCTCGCCGGTGGCCTGGCATCCCACCATGTAGCTGGCCTGCGCCAGTTTGTCGTCGTAGAAGCGTCTCAGAAGCATCGCCGTCCCACCTCCTCCAGGGCGTGTACACACGTCACCCAAGGTAGTGCCCGGGCGCGCCCGGCGCGCGGCTTGCCGCCGGCACCGTCGCACCGGCACTTTCGCGGCCCTGGAGTCGTCCCGTATGCCATGGAGTCCGTGCCGTGAAGTCTTCGATGCCATTCTGGGTCCGCCCTCTTGCCGCAGCCGTCCTTCTGGCATCCGCCGCCGATCCCGCCATCTCGCCGATGGCCGGCCAGGTGACTGCGGAAGACGTGGCGGACCTCCGGTTCCGCACCATCGGCCCCGCCACCATGAGCGGGCGCATCGTGGATCTGGCGGTGGTGGAGATGGATCCGAAGGTCTTCTACGTGGCGTCCGCCACCGGCGGCGTGTGGAAGACCACGGACAACGCGGTGCGCCTCACGCCGGTCTTCCAGAACGAGGCAGTGCACTCCGTGGGCGACATCGCCGTGCACCAGAAGGACACCGCGGTGGTGTGGGTAGGCACGGGCGAGCGCGCGAACCGCCAGAGTTCGTCGTGGGGCAACGGCGTCTACCGCTCCACCGACGGCGGCCGGACGTGGCGGCACATGGGGCTGGAGGACTCCCACCACATCGGCCGCATCGTCATGCACCCCGACGACGCCGGCACCGTCTTCGTGGCGGCCATGGGCCACCTGTGGGGGGCCAACGAGGAGCGGGGTCTCTACAAGTCCACCGACGGCGGCGAGACGTGGCGGCGTGTGCTCTACGTGGACGCGCTCACCGGTGCGGTGGACGTGGCCATCGACCCCTCCGATCCCCGCATCATGTACGCCGCCATGTACCAGCGGCAGCGGCGGCCGTGGGGCTTCCACGGAGGCGGACCGGGGAGCGGACTCTACAAGTCCACCGACGGGGGTGAGACGTGGACGCGCCTCACCAACGCCGGCCTCGACAACGGGCTCCCCACCGGCGACATCGGCCGCATCGGAATCGCCATCTACCGCTCCGACCCGCGTATCGTGTACGTGAGCATCGAGCAGGGTGAGCGCTACAACGCCTCCACCGCCTACGAGCAGAGGCGGGCCGGCCTCTACCGCTCCGAGGACCGGGGCGAGACGTGGACGCTTCAGAGCGACTGGAACCCGCGCCCCATGTACGCCAGCCAGCCGGTGGTGGATCCCAGCGACGACCAGCGCGTCTACATGCTGAACGCCTACTCCTTCTCCGATGACGGCGGAAAGACGTGGACGGTGCCGCGGGGCCATCGCACCCACGGTGACGACCGCTTCGTGTGGGTGAATCCCCACGACTCGGACCACGTCATGAAGGCCGACGACGGCGGGCTGGGGATCAGCTACGACCGGGGCGAGCACTTCCTCTACGTGACACACCTGCCGGTGAGCCAGTTCTACCACGTTTCGGTGGACATGGCGCACCCCTACAACGTCTACGGAGGGCTGCAGGACAACGGCTCGTGGCGCGGCCCCAACCAGGTGTACCGCGCCGAGGGAATCCTCAACGAGGACTGGACCAAGTGGGGCGGCGGCGACGGGTTCTGGAACGTGGTGGACACCACCAACAACCGCATCCTCTACTCCGAGAGCCAGTACCTGGGGTTGGTGCGCAACGACCTGGTGACGGGGGAGAGCCGCAACATCCGGCCCAACCAGCCGGAGGGATTCATCGCCGCCAGGCGGAACTGGACCACCTGGCCCGATCTCAGCAACCCCGAGCAGCGCCTGGGCAACGCCATGCCGCCGGGTAACTGGGAGGGCCCCTTCATCATCAGCCCCCACGACGCCAACACGCTCTACGCGGGGCTGGATGAGCTCTTCAAGAGCACCGACCGCGGGGAGACGTGGCGCTCGCTGGGACGCCTGGTGGGCGACGCCGACCGGCGCACGCTGGAGATCATGGGTCAGAAGCCCGACTCCTTCACCCTCTCACTGGATGACGGGATTCCCTACTGGCCCACCATCTCGGCGGTGGCGGAGTCGGAGTTCACGCCCGGCGTGCTCTACGTGGGCACCGACGACGGGCTGGTGAAGGTGTCGCTGGACGACGGCGCGAGCTGGACAGACGTGACGGACCGCATCCCGGGCGCGCCGGAACTCATGTGGGTGAATCGCATCCACGCCTCGAAGCACGTGGACGGCCGGATCTACCTGGCCGCCAACAACTACCGCAACGACGACTACGCCAACTACCTGTGGCGCTCCGACGACCACGGGATGACCTGGACGTCCATCACGGGTGACCTCCCCCCGGAGCGCGTGGTGCGCTCCATCAAGGAGGATCCCCGCAATCCCGACGTCCTCTGGCTGGGGACGGAGTTCGGCGTGTGGTGGTCCCCCGACGGCGGCCGCCACTGGGTGCAGCTCACCGGCGGGCTTCCCACCGTGGCGGTGAACGAGCTGCTGGTGCACCCCCGGGACAACGACCTGGTACTGGGAACGCACGGCCGGGGCATCTGGATCCTGGATCAGGCGAACGCGCTCCAGGAGCTCACGCCCGACGTGGCGGCTTCCGCAGCGCACCTCTTCCGCATCGAGCCCGCCGAGCAGATCCGGTACCGGTCGCACCGGGGACACACCGGCAACATGATCTTCGAGGGAGAGAACCCACCCGACGGCGCCATCGTGGACTACTGGCTGAACGACGCGGCGGAGCACGTGGCGCTCACCGTCCTCAATGACGCCGGAGTGGTGGTGGCGACGCTGGACACCGAGAACACGCGGGGCGTGCACCGGGCGGTGTGGGATCTCCGCTACGGCCGTGCCCGCCCCGCAGCCTCCGGGCGCGGTGGCGGATTTGGACGCTTCGGTGGCGGCGGCCGCACCTGGGTGGAGCCCGGCCTCTACACGGTGCGCCTGGACGTGGACGGCACCGTGCACGAACGCACCGTGCGCGTGCACCCCGACCCCCGCGACGACGAGGAGCCGGCGGTGCGGCGGGCGTGGATCGAGACGCTCCGGCGCATCGACCACC
>WGEM01000386.1 GCA_015492755.1 Gemmatimonadota bacterium
TGTCCACGCACATCCATCCGCACCCCCTCCGCGCCGAGGTGGAGCGCCTCACCACACTTCCCCCGCCGGAGGGCGTGGAGCCCCTGGTGACGCTCCTGCGCGACCGGTTCGGACCGGCGCTGGCCGGGGTCCTGATGTACGGATCCTGCCTCCACGACGGCGACGTGCGAGAGGGGCTGGTGGACCTCTACGCCGTGGTGGACGACTACCGGGCCGCCTACGAAGGGTGGTTCCTCAGCGCTGCCAACGCCCTCCTGCCCCCCAACGTCTTCTATGCCGAGGCCCCGGCCGGCGAAGCCACGCTGCGCACCAAATACGCCGTACTGTCCCGGGGAGACTTCCACGCCGGGTGCACCGCCTGGTTTCACCCCTACGTCTGGGCGCGCTTCGCCCAGCCCTCCCGGATCGTGTGGTCTCGAAGCGGGGAGGAGCGTGACGCCCTGGTGGACGCCATCTCCGGAGCCGTGGTGCGCTTCCTGGAGGAGAGCGCGGGCATGGTGGAGGGGGACGTCTTCACCGCGGACGAGCTCTGGGTGGCGGGACTCCGGGCGTCGTACCGGGCCGAGCTGCGCCCCGAAGGGGCGGGGCGTGCGGCCTACCTGGTGGCGCGCAACGGGCCGGCGTACGCCGCGCTCACCTGCGCCGCGCTGCCCGAACTCCGGCGCAGCCTCAAGGAGCGCGCGGTGGTGCTGGACGCGGAGTGTGACGATACGGGAGCCGACGGCAACGCGCCGCGCTACCGCATGTCCGGCGCGGGTCTGGGAGCCCTCCGGCGCCGTGCCCGGAGACGCTGGCTCCTGCGCCGGGCCCAGGGTCGCGCCCTCTCCGTCCTCAGGCTGGCAAAGGCGCTCCTCACCTTCGAAGGCGGCGTGGATTACGCGGCCTGGAAGATCGAGCGCCACACCGGCCTACGAGTGCACGTAACCCCCCGGCTCCGCCGCTGGCCCTACATCTTCGCCTGGCCCGAGATCTGGCGCCTCCTCCGCAGCGGGGCGATGAAGTGAGCGACGCACGCTCCTGAGGTTCGCCAGTGTGGTGGCGGGGAGGAGGAAGAGGGTGGCCCCCGCGCCGAAGAGGGGGAGCGCCACGGGGAGGAAGCCCGCCGCCGCGAAGAGGAACGCCAGGAAGGCCAGGAGGTCGCGCTTCCCGAAGTAGTGCAGGAAGTGCCAGAGGCGCGCGAAACGGCTCTCGCCCTCCTGGTAGTGGTAGCGCACCGCCAGCGCGCTCCCCGAGCCGCCCTCGCGGAGCACCACCATGTAGATGTTGGCGAGGCTCAGCACCGTCGCCGCGAATCCCACCACCCCGCCCCAGAAGTAGACGGGCGGCATCCCGGCGCGCACCACGCCGTAGGTGAGCCCGCCGAGGAACGCCACGTAGGTGAGGCTGTCCGCCACCGTATCCACCCAGGCTCCGAAGCGGGTACGCCGGTAGGTGAGCACCGCCAGCTCGCCGTCGGTACCGTCCAGGATGGAGGCCACCTGGAAGATGAGGGCGCTCCAGAACCACGCCCGGTAGCCGCCCACCGCCGCCAGCCACCCCGACGCCAGACCCATGAGGAGCGTGATGAAGCTCACCTGGTTGGGTGTGACGCCCAGGGGCGCCAGCAGCCGCGTGATGCGGGTGGAGATGGGGCGGTTGATGAACCGGGACACCGGCCCGTCGGTGGGCTTGGGCCACCGCGAGAGCAGCTTCCGCTCCGCCGCGCGCACGTCGTCGGGGGTGTCCACGTCCTGCCACACGCAACCGGTGACGTCCGCCACCGCGGCCTTCCGTTCCGCCGCCAGCCGGGCCACGCCTTCGGAGAGCGAGGGCCCCCGCCCCTCGTCGTCGATGCTCCGGAGCGCCCGGAAGAGCGCAGGCGTCGCCACGAAGACACCGGTGTCGATGGCGTCGTACGCCTCCAGCTCCTTGCCGATGGCCACGATGCGGTCTCCTTCGACGCGCACCTTGGTGGCGTCGTCGGGATCGTTCACCGCATCGATGTCCCGGTCCACCGCCAGCACCAGCGCATCGTCGGGGGCGAGGGCGGCGATGGCCCGCCGGGCGATCTCCGCCTCGAAGACGTGATCCGACATGGTGAGGACGAAGGAGCCGTCCAGGTACTGTTCGGCGGCCAGCACCGACACGCCGTTGGGCTCCCTCCAGCGGGGGTTCTCCACCCAGTGGACGGTGATCCCCTCCACCGGCGGGAGCTCCCGGCGCACCACCTCACCGTTGTAGCCGATGACCACGTACGCCTCGGTGACGCCGGCGTCACGGAGTTCGTGGAGCGTACGCGCCAGGAGCGGCACACCGAAGATGGGGAAGAGCGGCTTCGCGCTGGTGTGGCCCAGGCGGGTGCCCTGCCCCGCCGCCAGCACCAGCGCGCGTGTCACCGGGCGTGCGTACGATTCCGACATCGGGATCACTCCTTCCCCTCCGCCGCGACGCGCGCGCCGAAGGTCTCCAGGAGCGCCGGCAGCACCAGCGCGGCGCTCAGCAGCGTGGTCACCAGCCCGATGACGGCGAGCTTCCCGATGGACTGGAGTCCGGGATGGTGAGCCGCCAGGAGACCGCTGTAGCCCACGATGGTGGTGGCGGTGGTGAGGGTGATGGCCATACCGGTGCGCCTCAGCACGAAGGGGAGCGAGCCGGGCCCCTCCTCCCGGAATCGGTGGAAGATGTGGATGCCGTGGTCCACCCCGATACCCACCAGACTGGGGAAGACCACCACGTTGAAGAAGTTGAGCTGCATGCCGAAGAGCACCATGGCGCCACCCATCCAGACGAGCCCCACCACCAGGGGGGTGAGGACCAGCACCGCCGCGCCGAAGCTCCGGAAGGTGCCGAACACGATGAGGAAGACCACACCCAGCGCCAGCGCCACCGCCACCGGCCCCTCGCGCTCGATCATGGAGAGCATATCCGCCACGATCAGATTGCTACTCCCCGCGTGGAACACCTTCCCGGAAGGGGTCGCGATGGTGCCGATGTCGTCGCGGAAGGCCATGGCGTTCCTGCCGTCGCGCAGCGGCACGCTGGGATAGATGAGGACGAAGTTGCCCGGACGGCCGTCGCGGGTGGCGAAACGCTGGCGGTCCTTGGCCGGGAAGTCCTCCCACCCGAAGGGCTCGTCCACCTCCAGCATCCGCCTGAGGCGCTCGAGCCGCTGGGCGTCCTCCCCCTTCACCAGCCCCGTAGCCTCCTCGTCCACCAGCCTCCGGATGCGCCGGATACGCTCCAGCTTCCGCTCCTGTGCGTCAGGGACGATGGAGAGGATGGACCGGACGCTCTGGACGGTGGGGGAGAGGGTGTCCGTGCGGATGATCTCCTCCACCACGTCCACGATCTCCCCCACCTCTTCGCGCGTGTCCGCCAGCACCACGGCGGGCGACTCGGAACGGGTGAAGACACCCTGCGTGACCTCGCGATACTGTTCCCGCTCCTCGGTGATGATGCGGAGGTTGGTGAAGTCGTACTGGAACGTCACCCGGCTGAAGAGCACCGCCGAGATCCCGGTGAGCACCACCGTGGCGTAGAGGATGGGTCGCGCATAGGGGAAGGCACGGCGCTCGGGTGGGGCCAGCGCCTTGCCTTCCACCGGCGGGATCCGGAGCAGGCCCCACCGCTCCACCAGGACCACCAGCGCGGGGAGCACCACCACCATCGCCACGAAGGCGAAGATCATCCCCACGCCGGTGATGAGTCCCAGTTCGCTGAAGCCACGGAACTCCAGAAGCATCAACGAGAAGAACGCCGCGGAGGTGGTGAACGCGGTGGCGCCCAGCGCCCAGCCGGTACGGCACACCATGCGGTGGATGGCGCCCTCCACGTCCAGCCCCGCCTGCCTGCTCTCCCGGTAGCGGACCATGGCGTGGATGCCGTAGTCCACCCCCATCCCGAAGAGCACCACGAAGAGGAAGCCGGTAATGGTGTTGAGCTGCCCCACCAGCAGATAGGTGAGGCCGAAGGTCCACGCCAGCGACGACGCCAGCGTCAGCGCGATGAGCAGAGGGATGAGGACGCTGCGGAACACCAGCACCAGGAGGAGGAGCACACCGCCCACGCCGTACGCCGCCGTGCCCACGATGTCGGCGCTGATGGTCTCGTACTCGTCGATCTGGTTCTTGATGTTGCTCCCGTAGAAGACCTCCATGTCCGGCGCAAAGGCCTTCGGGCCCACCTCCTCTACGATGCGCCGCACGCCGGCCAGCAGCGCCCGGTTGTAGTCCAGGTCGGTACCGGTGCGCGCCGGAATGACGGTGAGCACCAGGACGGTGCTGTCGGCGTTGGTGTAGTAGCGGCGCGGGAGGAGCGAGTCGTAGGCCTCCTCCCACCGCTTCAGGTCGCTCTCACCCTCGTCGGCCTCGGGGGGCGGCCCGAAGAGGTCGTCCACCATGAAGGGATTGAGCTTCTGCTTCTCCCGGTGGATGGCGTCCCGGATGGCCGCTTCCAGCGAGTCGAGCTGCAGCGTATCCAGGAAGAGGAGGGCGTGGCGCTCATAGAACTCCACGTCGTTCTGATAGTCCACCGCCCCCACGTACTCGCTCTCCAGGAGCGCGTCGGCCAGCGAGTCGGCCAGCTCCACCAGCGCATCGAAGTCACCTGAACGAAGCGCCACCCGCAGGTTGCTGGTGCCCGCCGCCACCTCCTGCTCCATGCGGCGCAGCGCCTGGACGCTCTCGAAGGAATCGGGCAGGAGCGCCGCCAGGTCGCTGTCCAGGCGAAGCTTGGACATGTAGAAACCGCCCACCACGGTGGCCACGGCGGCCAGCGCCACGATCCACGGCGCGTAGCGGCGGACGGGGCGACAGAGGTGCCGCCCGCCCAGCGGATCCTCCCCGGGCGCGGTCACGGAACGGCGGCGCCTCCGGAGGCGCCGGAGCGCTCCTGCTCCAGCCGCTCCTTCAGCCGCTGCAGCATCCGTTCGAAGCCGTTGGCCTCGATCTCCCGGTAGAAGGAGTCACGGTAGGTCCGCATGGTGCTGGAGCCGTCGATGATGACGTCCCAGGCCTTCCATTCGTCCCCCCGCCGCAGGAGCCGGTACACGATCTCCACGCTCTCGCCGTCCTTGTAGGCGATGGTGGCGACGGTGGCCTGGTCTCCGTCCACCTCCGCCGGGAGGTATCGGATGGAGTCGGCCTCGTGCACCTCCAGCTTGCGCACGGAGGAGTTCCGCACGAGCTCGCGGAAGACGGACACGAACTCCCGGCGCTCCGCGTCGGTGCGCTCGTTCCAATACCTGCCCAGCGCGCGCCGCGAGAGTTCCTCGAAGTCGATGAGCGAGTTGATGAGGTCCTTGAGGCGCTCCCGCGTGGCCTCGTCCAGCGAGTCGGGGGCGGTGCGCAGGAGCGCGCGGACCGCCTCGTTGCGCTGCCGCACCGCGTCCACCGGATCGCTCTGCGC
>WGEM01000387.1 GCA_015492755.1 Gemmatimonadota bacterium
CCTGGTGACGGTGGCCGACCTCACCGGGTGGGAGGCGCGGAACGGCGCCATCCCCGACGGCGCCATCCTCCTCATCCGCACCGGGTGGGGCGCGCGCTGGCCCCACCGGGCGACGTACCTGGGAACGGACCGCGTCGGACCCGAGGCCGTCCCGCATCTCCACTTCCCGGGCCTCTCCGCGGAGGCGGCGCAGTGGCTGGTGGAGGAGCGGGGGGTGGTGGCGGTGGGCATCGACACGCCCAGCATCGACCACGGGCCGTCCACCGATTTCATGGCGCACCGGATCCTCTACGCCGAGAACATCTCGGGCTTCGAGA
The DNA here is from genome assembly GCA_015492755.1 of Gemmatimonadota bacterium. Lineage (GTDB taxonomy): Bacteria > Gemmatimonadota > Gemmatimonadetes > Longimicrobiales > Gaopeijiaceae > S146-37. The sequence continues at coordinate 318 of WGEM01000387.1, forward strand.
ACGTGGCGAACCTGGACCGGCTCCCGGAAGCGGGCGCCTTCGTGGTGGCGCTCCCCATGAAGATCGGCGGCGGGAGCGGTGGCCCCCTCAGGATCGTGGCGTTCGTTCCGGGGGCGTAGCCGGCCCCTCCACCGTGGCGCCGGGTCTCGAGAGGATCTCCGCCGCCGCAGCCACGCGGTCCGGCGCGCCCAGGAGGACCACCAGGTCACCGGGTTCGATACGCGCGTCGCCGTCGGGATTGGGGATGGTTCGCGCGCCCCTCCGGATGGCCGCCACGCTCACGCCCAGCTTGCGCCGAACCTCCGCCTGCGCCAGCGAGCGGCCCGCCAGCGGGCTCCCCTCCGTGATCCGCACCGTGCTCACCTCCAGGTCGCGGAGCGCCGGAGGCACGTGCCCCACGGGGACGGCGGCGTCGAAGGGCTCCCGCAGCCGTTCGTAGCCGGCGGCTCGGATCTCGGCCAGGAACGCCTCCAGCCGCTCTTCGGGCACCAGGTAGGAGCGGAGCAGACGCGCCACGATCTCCACCGACGCCTCCAGCTCTTCCGGAATCACGTAGGTGGCGCCCAGGTCCATGAGGGCCTCCACCTCCCGGATGTAGCGGGTGCGCACCACCACCGTGCAGGCGTGGTTGTGGGCGCGCACCGCCGCCGTGGCCGCGCGGGCGGCCGCGGCGTCGGGGAGCGCCACCACCACCGCGTGGGCCCGCGACACGCCCAGGAGTTCCAGGAGCTTCGGGTTGGTGCCGTCGCCGTAGAACAGCGGAACGCCCTTCTCCCGCTCCTGGGCCACCAGCACGGGATCCAGATCCACCGCCACGCAGGGGATCTCGGCCAGGCGAGCCGCGCGAACCACATTGCTCCCGATGACGCCGTAACCCACCACGATCACGTGTTCCGACCAGCCCTCGTCGGGCTCCTCGGTGGGAGGTTCCAGCTCCGGTGAGCCGTCCTGCCACGCATGCGGGAGGCGGAGCCGTCCGAGGCCCCGCACGGCGGGCTCCACCAGCGAGGCCAGGAGCGGCGTGAGCCCCATGGTCACCACCGAGGCCGCCACGAACCACTGGTACATGCGCTCGCTCAACAACCCGCTGCTGCTCCCCGCTTCCGCCAGCACGAAGGAGAACTCGCCCACCTGGCCCAGGAGGAGCCCCGCCGCCACCGCGGTGGCGAGGCTCCCGCCCAGCGCCAGCACCGCCAGCGCCGCGGCGAGGAACTTCACCGCCACCACCCCCAGCACCGCGGCGCCCAGCCCCAGCGGCTCTGCGGCGAGCGCCGGAACGTCCAGGAGCATCCCGATGCTCAGGAAGAAGAAGCTGGCGAAGAGGTCCCGGAAGGGCAGGATATCCGCCAGGGCCTGGTGGCTGTATTCGGACTCCGAGATCAGCAGGCCGGCCAGAAACGCCCCCAGCGCCAGGGAGAGGCCGGCGGAGTTGGCGGCCCACGCCGCCGCGAGGCAGAGCGTCACCACCGCCAGAAGGAAGAGATCCCGGCTGCGGGTGCGGACCACGCGCTCCAGGATCGCCGGCACCACCCTGCGGGCCAGCACCAGCGTCGCCGCCACGATGGCCACCGCCTTGCCCGCGAAGACCAGCACTTCGCCCGCCGAGGTGCCGCCCGTACCCGACAGGATGGGAATCAGGAGCATCATGGGCACGATCATGAGGTCCTGATAGATGAGGATCCCCAGGCTGACGCGCCCGTGCGGCGTGCCCATCTCCGCCCTCTGCTGCAGGATGCGCAGGACCATGGCGGTGGAGCTCAGCGAGGCGATGAGCCCCAGGAAGAAGGCTCGGCCGGACGGGACGCCCGCCGCGCTCAGCGCCGCCCAGACGACGGCGGTGACCGCCGTGACCTGCACCGTGCCGCCCACCAGGAGGACCCGGCGCATGCGCAGGAGCTCCGCCAGGGAGAACTCCAGCCCGATGGTGAAGAGCAGGAGGATCACGCCGATCTCGGCCAGTTGATGCACCTCCTCCGCACCGTGTACCAGCTCCAGCCCGTGGGGGCCCAGGAGGGCGCCGGCAAGGAGGAGACCCACGATGGCCGGCAGGCGGAGTACGCTGGAGAGGTAGAGGACGGCGCTGGAGGCCAGGAGGATGACCACCAGGTCGGCCAGGAAGGGGAGGGGCATGAGTCGGGCACTCGAAGAGGCGTGGAAACCGTTGGGTGTAAGATGCCCGGAGCGGTGCGCACGTCCAGTCTACCCGGTGCGGGCGCTCCACCCCTTGCGCCGTCGCGACGAAGCCCACCATCCTCACCCTCCGCCGGATTCTCATCCCCATCCAGCACGACCCGGAGGATCCATGCGCCGCATCGCCCCACCC
>WGEM01000388.1 GCA_015492755.1 Gemmatimonadota bacterium
GGGCGTGGACGTGGACGTTGGGGCCATGACCCGAGCGGGGGCGGAGGTTGGGACAGTGCGGCGCAGGGGATCGGCCCCGGCAGGCCGCCCGGCACGACAAGGTAGAAGGGCACCGGCCGCGGGCCAGTCCGTGCGCCGAGCACGGGAGGCCGCTTGCCTGGCGTCCGGCTGGGGCGAAGCTTCCCGCCCATGGAGATCCGGATCCTCGGCGCCGAGGATGTGCGCGCGTGCATCGACATGCCCGCCGCCATCGACGCCATGGCGGACGCCTTCGCGGCGCTGGCTCAGGGGGAGGCGGAGGTCCCGCTCCGGACGGCGCTGGCGACCCGGCACGGCGTGAGCCTCTTCATGCCCGCGCGGGTGGGACCCGACGGGGAGGAGGCGCCCCACGTGGGTGCCAAGGTGGTGTCAGTGAACCCGGCAAACACCGCCCTCGGCCTCCCGGCGATCCACGCTGTGGTTCTGGTGCTGGACGCCCCCACCGGCCAACCGCGCGCCCTCCTGGACGGCACCTGGCTCACGGCGCTCCGCACCGGTGCCGTGGGCGGGCTGGCGGCGCGCCTCATGGCGCGGCCGGACGCGCACGTCGTCGCGCTCTTCGGCGCCGGCGTCCAGGCCCGCTCGCAACTCGAGGCGGTGCGGTGCGTGCGGCCGGTGGACGAGGTGCGGATCTACACGCCGGGGGGCGCGTCGGCGCGCCGGCTGGCGGCGGAGCTGGAAGGTTTGGCGGCACGCGTGGTGGGGCGTCCGGAGGAGGCTCTGGCGGGTGCCCACATCGTCATCGCCGCCACCGACAGCGCGGAGCCGGTCTTCCCCGGGAGCGCGGTGGAGCCCGGCACACACGTCACCGCCGTCGGCTCGTACACGCCGGAGATGCGGGAGGTGGACGCCACGCTGGTGTCACGCGCGCGCGTCATCGTGGACCAGCGGGAGGCGGCACTCACCGAGGCGGGCGACCTCATCGGCCCCATCCGCGACGGCGTGGTGGACGCCTCCGTCATCGCCGCCGAGCTGGGCGAGGTGGTGCTGGAGCGCGCGCCCGGACGCACCACCCCCGGGGAGATCACCCTCTTCAAGTCGGTGGGCAACGCCGTGCAGGACGTCGTGGTGGCGGCGCGGGTGGTGCAGGCGGCGGAGGCCCGGGGCCGCGGGACGGTGGTCACCCTCTGAACCACCGCCCCGGAGGCTCCCGCGTGCGGCGGGGCGCGTCAGGTCCCCAGCCGCGTCCAGGCCTCGGTACGCTCCTGATAGCGGTCCAGCGCTTCCTGGTCTCCTTGCTGGATAGCCACCTGCGCCAGCGTGAGGTACGCCCAGGCGTAGTAGTTGGGGATGCCGATGGTGGCTCGATCAGGCCAGTGCGACCACGCGTCGGGGACGCCCGAGCGGTGGATGAAGACGTCCTCCACCAGGGTCCGCGTCCGCGGCAGATCCACCCACCGACCCGTGACCGGCGTGTAGGGTGAGTCCACGATGCGGACGATGCCCGCTTCGGGATCCTCCTGCGGCGGTCCGTTGTTGAGGCGGAAGGCCAGCCCCTGCCGGACGAGGTAGTCGTTCACGCCCAGCGCCGACGCGGCGTTCCCGCTGGAGGCGAAGTAGATGGGGCGCTCGTCGATGACCTCGTTGATGAGCGCAAAGGCGTATTGCTGCCACGGCATGAGGTAGCTGCCGTCGCGCAGCCTCGCCTCGACGTTCCCCAGTCGAAGGATCCGGTTTCCTTCGATGGGCATTACGCTCCTGGCCACCTGCTCGATCTGCTCGTCGGAGAGCGCGAAGAGGGAGCGGGTGGGCGTGCGCACGCCGCCCGGAACCACCAGCGGGATCCTGTCGCCCGCCTCCGAGGGGTCGGAGACGTAGGCCGCTCCGGTGTTCTCGAAGGTGTAGGGGCGCTGGCAGATGATGCGCGTCCAGTCGCTGGAGGGATCTTCCCCGGGGCCGCACGGCTTCGTCAGGCGCTTGAGCTGTTTCGTGTACCAGTCGGTGTTCAGGTACGAGGTGACGATGACCGTCACGTCCCTGCGGATCCCCTCCACCTCCTGGAGATACCAGAGGGGGAAGGTGTCGTTGTCCCCGTTGGTGAAGAGCACGCCGTAGGGCTCCACGCTCATGAGCAGGTTGTACGCCCAGTCGCGCGCCGTGTAGTCGTAGGAGCGGTCGGCCCAGCTGTAGTTCAGGGCGAGGGGGAGGAACGCAAGCGCCAGGATGGGACTCGCCTTGGCGAGACCGATCCGGAACTCCTTCGCCGCCTCGCGCCAGAGGGACGCGATGCCCATCCCGGCCCAGAGGCCCCACACCGAAAACGACGCGATGAAGAAGTAGTCGCGCTCGCGCACCTCGGACTCCGTGCCCTCGGGCCGCGGGAGCGAGAAGCCGTACTTGAAGTTGAGGTAGTAGACCAGCGCCAGGGAGAGCGTCCCGAAGAGCGTGGCCACGTACAGGAAGCTGGGGCGGTCCCGGCGGGCGTGGTCGATGGCGCCCCACACGCCGAAGCCGGCGAAGAGCATGGTGAAGGGCAGCCGCATGGTGGCGAAGACGGTGTTGGCGCCGTCCAGCGCCCGCGCCCACTGCCAGTCGAAGTACTGCAGGTAGTTGACGATCTGCGCGGAGAGCGGCGCCTGCCTGGGGAGGAGCGGCGGCTTCTGGTACTGCTCTCGGTTCAGCGCCTCGGAGAGCGCCACGCATCCCGCCTTGCCGTACGTGACGATGGCGTTCAGTGCGGACGGAATGTCGGGGCAGGTGGGCGCCGCCTCGTTGATCACCGGATCCAGTCCCGCCCGGATGGGCAGGAAGAGGTGGATGCTGAGTCCCGCCACGGCGGCGGCCAGCCCCGCCACGTAGAGCCGCCAGTTCAGGAGCGTCCTGGGATGCACCGCCAGGACGAAGACGGCGATGGCGGGCGCCGCCAGGAAGGCCATGAGGTGGTTCCCGACGCTCAGCGCCAGGATGAACGCCATGAGGATGAGGAGGTTGTCATCCTTCCCCTTCCCGATGTTCTCCTGCCACCGGAACGCCAGCCACGACAGGAGCGCAATGGTGAGGAGTGAGACGGTGTAGACCTTCTCGTTCACGTTGGACTGGTTCCAGACCGTGAACGCGGTGGCGCTCACCAGCACCGCGACGCCCGCGCCGATGAGGCGGAATCGGCGGTCGTCGGAGAAGTAGCGCAGGATGTGATGCACCACCAGGAACCAGAGGGCGTGCGCCGACGCGCTCACGAGCGCGCTGAAGAGGTTGATGCGCACCGCCACCGAAAGGCCCAGCGGCGCCAGGAGGAGGGACCAGGCCTTGGCCAGGACCACAAAGAGCGGATTCCCCGGCGGGTGGGGAATCCCCAGGATGTGCGCGGTGGCGATGTACTCGCTGGTGTCCCAGAAGGCGGTGGTCCGGGCCAGCGTGACGGCATACAGGGCGAAGACCGCCAGCCCGGCGAGGAATGCCTCCCGGTACGGCGGGGTCAGCGCCTCCTGGCCTGCGGCGCGGGTCGGGGGGTCGCTCCGGTTCGCTTCGGTCATGGTGATCCGTGGTGCGCGTGAAGCTCCAAAGATAACGTGCGGCGGGCGAAGCGGCGGGCGGGTGCCGTCACGCGGACTCCTGCTTCGTTCCTCACCGCGGGCGGAGGTGCAGGCATCCCCACTCGTCCACCTCCGCCGTCCACTCGGGGGGCACCCAGGTGGTGCTGCTGTACTCCTGGACGATGACCGGGCCCTCCATCCGCGTACCGGCGGACACGTTCTCGCGCCAGACCCGGCGGGCGGTGAGCCGCGCGCCTCCGTAGACCACCTGCGCCGGTTCCAGGGTTGCTTCGGCGCGGGGCGTCCATCGGGGAGGGGCGGGGTCGGGCTGGCGGGTGCGCGCCGTGACCCGCACCGTGACCGCCTCCACCGGGGTCTCGTCGCGACGGTATCCGTAGCGGTCGTGATGCGCGCGGTGGAAGGCCTCGGCCCATCCGTCGGCGGGCACGGTGAGTTCGAAGCTCTGGCCGTGGTAGCGGGCGTCCACCGTGCGCTCCACCGTGATGGTCTCGGGCTCGGCCCCCTCCGCCTCCAGCGCCCCTCGCGCGTCCCGCTCCAGCGAGGTGAACACCTCGGCGAGCGCCTCGTCGGCTCCCGCCTC
>WGEM01000389.1 GCA_015492755.1 Gemmatimonadota bacterium
GTGCTCCTGCAGGCGGAGATGCTGGAGCTGAAGGCCAACCCCAACCGCGACGCGGTGGGGACGGTCATCGAGGCGCAGCTGGACGTGGGGAAGGGTCCCGTGGTCACCGTGCTGGTGCAGAACGGGACGCTGCGCGTGGGGGATTCCTTCATCGTGGGGCTCTACGACGGTCGTGTCCGGGCCATGCTGGACGAGCGCGGGCGCCATCTCCAGGAGGCGGGTCCCGCCACCCCCGCTCAGGTTCTCGGCGCGTCCGGCGTGCCGCAGGCCGGTGATCGGTTCCAGGTGATGGATGCCGATCGAGCCGCGGAGATCGCGCAGACCCGCCAGCGGCTGGAGCGCGAGAAGCAACTGCGCATCAAGGAGCGCGGCTTCAAGCTCGGGGACTTCGGCGCCCTTGCCGCCCGCGGCGAGCTCAGCACGCTTCCGCTGGTCATCAAGGGTGACGTGGACGGTTCGGTCCAGGCGCTGGCGGACGCCCTGGAGCAGCTCGGCACCGACGAAGTGCGGGTGGAGATCATCCACCGCGGCGTGGGCGCCATCAACGAGTCCGACGTCCTCCTGGCGCAGACCGCCGGGGCGGTGATCATCGGGTTCCGCGTCCGGCCTCAGCCGGCGGCGCGCCAGGAAGCCGAGCGCGCCGGGGTGGACATCCAGATCTACGACGTCATCTACGAGGCGGTGGACGACGTCACCGCCGCGCTGGAAGGCCTCCTCTCGCCGGAGAAGAAGGAGACGATCCAGGGCGTGGCGGAGGTACGCGAGACCTTCAAGGTCAGCAAGGTGGGCACCATCGCCGGTTGCTACGTCACGGAAGGGCGCGTCGACCGGAAGGGTCGCGCCCGTGTCATCCGCGACGGCATCGTGGTGTACGACGGGGAGATCGGGTCGCTGAAGCGCTTCAAGGACGACGTGAAGGAGGTCCGCGAGGGCTTCGAGTGCGGCATCGGGATCGCCAACTTCAACGACATCAAGGTGGGCGATCTCATCGAGTGCTACACCGTCGAGGAGGTCGCCCGGACGCTGGCCGGCGCCAACTGAGGCGGGTGGCCCGTGCCGCGCGTGGTGGTGGCCACGCTCACGTGGGAGCTCTCGCTTCCGGGGTGCGCGTCCCTCAAGGAGAAGCGCGCCGTGGTGCGCTCGCTGCGCGACCGTCTGCGGAGCCGCTTCAACGTGTCGGTGGCGGAGACCGGGCTCCAGAACGTGCACCAGCGTGCGCTGCTGAGCGTGGCGCTGGTCACCTCCGACGGACGTCTGGCCGAGTCCATGCTGGACAAGCTGGACGACTTCGTGGATCAGCACGGAGGGGCGGTGATCGTGGACGTCCGGAGGGAGATCCTCACGTGAGGTGGTGCGGCGCGCCGACGCGCGGCACGCCCGCAGGTTCCCAGCGCGGAGGATGGGCATGAGCGGCATCCGCATCGCCAGACTCAATGAGCAATTCCGCCGGGAGCTGGCGGAGCTCCTCCTCCGGGAGGTGCGCGATCCCCGCGTGGCGGGGGTGACGGTGACGGGGGTGGAGGTCTCGGCGGACCTCAGCTACGCGAAGGTCTTCGTGCGGGTGCCACCGGACCCGGTGGCGGCGGCTGAGGTGATGGCGGGGCTCCAGGCGGCGGCTCCCTTCCTCCGCCGATCGCTGGGTCGGGGCCTCCACGTACGCAAGGTGCCGGAGCTCCGCTTCGTGCCGGACGAGACGCTGGAGCGGGCTCAGCGCATCGAGCGCATCCTCTCCGACGTACTCCCGGACGTGGCGGCGGAGGCCGACGCAGCCCAGGGCCCGGCGCCCGCTCCCGGGGACGCCTCGCCCGACGACGGGTCCGGCGCCACGGAAGGGGAATGACGGAGCACGGGTTCGTCGTCCCGGTGGACAAACCGGTGGGGCCTACGTCGCACGATGTGGTGCAGCGGGCCCGACGGGCGCTGCGCGTACGCCGCATCGGCCACTCCGGCACGCTGGACCCGTTCGCGTCGGGCCTCCTCCTCCTGTGCGTGGGGCGGGCGACGCGCATCGCCGAGTTCCTCACCGGGCTGGACAAGACCTATGAGGCGGAAGCCGTCCTGGGCGTCGCCACCGACACCGAGGACCGGGAGGGCGCCGTGGTGGCTCGCTCGGATGCCTGGCGGACGTTGACGGAGGAGGACGTGCGGGAGGCGCTGGAGGCCTTCGTCGGTCCCGTGGATCAGGTGCCCTCGCGCTATTCCGCGAAGAAGGTCCGGGGCGAGGCGGCGCATCGGCGGGTGCGGAGGGGAGAGGAGGTGGAGCTGGCGCCCCGGAGGGTCGTGATCCACGAGTTGGAGCTCCTGGCGTTCGAGCCTCCCCGCCTGAGGTTCCGGGTACGCTGCTCCTCGGGGACGTACGTCCGCGCGCTGGCGCGCGACATCGGCGACCGTCTGGAGGTAGGGGCCCATCTGGACGCGTTGCGGCGCACCCGCATCGGCACCCTGGCGGTGGAGGACGCCCTCCAGCCCGACGAGCTGGAGGATCCTCGCCGGGTGCAGGAGGCGGCGCTCACCCCGTGGGAGGCGCTGGCGCACCTCCCGAGGCTGGAGGTGGAGCCGGCGGCGGCGCGCGCGCTGGCCCACGGGCGGCGGGTTCCGGCGGGAGCACTGTCCGAGGGCCCGTTGGCGGTGGCGGGGCGTGAGGGTCGGCTCCTGGCGGTGGGCGAGGTCCGGGAGGGGGAGTTTCACCCGCGGAAGGTGTTCGCGACGTGAGCGCCGCAGTGCAGTGGGCCGAGCCGCCCGGCATCCCGGCGGATCGGGGCACGGTGGCCACGGTGGGCACCTTCGACGGCGTCCACATCGGTCACTGGGCGGTGCTCCAGGAGATCCGCCGGCGCGCCGCCGCGGCGGGCCGCCGGAGTGTGCTGGTGACCTTCGACCCGCATCCGCTGCGCATCGTGCGGCCCGAGATCGCCCCTCCGCTCCTCACCACCCCCACCGAGAAGAAGGAGATCCTGGCGGAGAGCGGGCTCGACTACGCCGTGTTCCTGACGTTCACGGAGGTGCTCAGTCGCTACGAGCCGCGCCGCTTCGTGGAGGAGATTCTCGTCGGTCGCCTTCGCGTGGAGGAGCTGGTGATCGGATACGACCACGGGTTCGGCCGTGACCGTTCGGGGAACGCCGACACCCTGCGCGCCATCGGCGGGGAGCTGGGGTTCACCGTGGACGTGGTGCCTCCGGTGGAAGCGGAGGGTGACGCGGTGTCCTCCAGCCGGATCCGCGCCGCGGTGGCGGCGGGACGGATGGAGGAGGCGTGGGCGTGCCTCGGCCGGCCCTATTCGGCGCGGGGCGTCGTCGTGCGGGGTGACGGACGCGGCCGGCGACTGGGCTTTCCCACCGCCAACCTCACCATTCTGGGGGCCGACAAGCTCATCCCTCCGGCGGGGATCTACGCCGTGCGCGGCGTGCTCCGCACCGGCACCTACGGAGGTGCGCTCCACCTGGGACCCCGGCCCACCTTCCGGGGGTCTCCGCCCACCATCGAGCTGCACCTCCTGGACTTCGACGGCGACATCTACGGAGAGGAGGTGCGGGTGGACTTCCTCCGCTATCTCCGCGGGGTGCGGCCGTTCGATTCCCCCGGGGCGCTGGTGGCGCAGATGCGCGACGACGTCTCGCGGGCGGCGGAGGTGCTGGCCGAGACGGACGGTGGACGAAAGCTATGACTTTACTTAGCTTTACAGGCTGTGAACGCTGTGGGTCGGCGCCGTTGCGCCGGACCGCCGAGACATTCGCTTCCCTTGCAGCACAGGACTCCTGAGGAGGCACGCCACGTGGCGATTTCCAAGGAAGAAATCATCAAGAAGTACCAGCTCCACGAGAATGATCGTGGGAGTGCGCCGGTCCAGATCGCGATCCTCACGGCACGGATCGAAGACCTGCGCAGCCATTTCGACAAGCACAAGAAAGATCACCACAGCCGGCGCGGGCTCCTGAAGATGGTGGGGCGCCGTCGCCGGCTGCTGGAGTATTACAAGCGCCAGAACCTCGAGGGGTATCGCGAGCTCATCAAGGACCTCGGGCTCCGGCATTAACGTTCGTTTCGGGGCGGCGGTCGCACGGTGCGGTCGCCGCCCGATCCTTGGGCCGAAGGCCAGGCGCGCTTCGGACGGGAGACGGCCTACAACCTGCTGCATGATCGGGCATCACGCGTCGACGCGTGCCCCGCGCGGCGGTCGCTCTCTCCTCCGTGTCCCGCCTCCCTTCGGTCCGCCAACTCGCCGGGAAGATTCCGGCATGTACCGAAGTGAGTAAAGACACAATGATTCAAAGGATGGAGCGCCCGTTCGCCGGTCGCACGCTCTCGCTGGAGACGGGCCGGATGGCGCGGCTCGCCCACGGCTCGTGCCTCGTGCAGTACGGGGACACGGTGGTGCTCTGCGCCGCCACGGTGCAGGACCACCCCACGCATCTCCCCTTCTTCCCCCTCACCATCGAGTACCGCGAGAAGCAGTACGCCGCCGGGAAGATCCCGGGTGGCTTCTTCAAGCGGGAAGGTCGCCCGGGAGAGAAGGAGATTCTCGCCGCCCGCCTGGTGGATCGGCCGATCCGGCCGCTCTTCCCCAGTGGCTTCATGCACGAGACGCAGGTCGCCTGCTTCGTGCTTTCGGCGGACCAGGAGAATGACGCCGACGTGCTGGCGGTACTGGGCGCGTCGGTGGCGCTGAACATGTCGAAGATCCCCTTCAACACTCCGGTGGCGGCGGTTCGCGTCGGCCGGATCAAGGGGAACTGGATCCTCAATCCCACCTTCCAGCAGCTCGAGTACTCCGACATGGACATCGTGGTGGCCGGCACCGCCGAGGCCGTCACCATGGTGGAGGGGGGCGCACTGGAGGTCCCCGAGGAGGAGATCCTGGAGGGCCTGCAGGTGGCGCACGAGGGGATCAAGGAGCTCTGCGCCATGCAGGAGGAGTTCCTGGAGGGTCTCCGGCAGCCCGACATGGAGTGGACGCCGGTGGAGCCCGACGAGGCGCTCCGGGAGCGCGTGGAAGCCATGGCGGCCTCCCGCGTGGAAGAGGCGTTGAACCTCAGCGACAAGCAGGAGCGGAACCAGGCCATGGCGGCGGTGACGGAAGCCGTCATGGCGGAGCTCAAAGCGGAGGATGAGGCCTACGCCGAGTATGCCGCCGCCGTGAGCGCCATCCTCCGGGGCATCGAGAAGAAGACGATGCGTCGCCAGATCCTGGAGAAGGGTGAGCGAGCCGACGGACGCGGTCTCGATGAGATCCGCCCGATCTCGTGCGAGGTGGGTGTACTTCCCCGCACGCACGGTTCCGCGCTCTTTACCCGCGGCCAGACCCAGGCTCTGGCGGTGGTGACGCTGGGGACCTCCCGGGACGAGCAGCGCATCGACTCCATCGACTCCCTGGAGGAGCTGACGAAGTCGTTCATGCTGCACTACAACTTCCCGCCCTTCTCGGTGGGTGAGGCGCGGCCGTACCGCGGCACCTCCCGCCGTGAGATCGGACACGGGAACCTGGCGGAGCGCGCCATCCAGCCGCTCCTGCCCGCGTACGACGAGTTCCCCTACACCATCCGCATCGTCTCGGATATCCTGGAGTCCAACGGCTCTTCCTCCATGGCCACGGTGTGTGGCTCGTCGCTGGCGCTCATGGATGCGGGCGTGCCCATCAAGGCGGCCTGCGCCGGTGTGGCCATGGGCCTCATCAAGGAAGGCGACCAGGTGGCCGTCCTCACCGACATCCTCGGCCTCGAGGACGCCCTGGGCGACATGGACTTCAAGGTGGCGGGCACCCGTCAGGGCGTGACGTCCATCCAGATGGACATCAAGATTCAGGGTCTCACCATGGAGATCCTGAAGGAGGCGCTGGAGCGGGCGCACAGGGGCCGGATGCACATCCTGGACGTGATGGATCAGGTCATCGCCGAGCCCCGGAGCGACCTCTCCGACTATGCGCCGCGCATCATGACCATGGAGATCAACCCGGAGAAGATCGGCGAGGTCATCGGGCCCAAGGGCAAGACCATCCGGGCCATCCAGGAGGAGTCGGGTGCCACCATCGAGATCGACGACTCCGGTCTGGTGCGGATCGCGGCGGTCTCGGGCGAGGCGGGGATGCGGGCCCGCGAGATGATCGAGGCCATCGTCGCCGATCCGGAGGTGGGTCGCATCTACGAGGGCCCGGTGAAGAACGTCACCAGCTTCGGCGCCTTCATCGAGATCCTTCCGGGCGTGGAGGGGCTCTGCCACATCTCCGAGCTCCAGGAGGGGCGCACGGAGCGAACCGAGGACGTCCTCAAGAAGGGCGACATCACCAAGGTGAAGCTCCTCTCCATCGACGAGAAGGGCCGGCTGCGCCTCTCCCGGAAGGCGGCCCTGGCGGAGGAAGCCGCCACCGCAGGGAAGGGTGAAGGCGACTGAGGCCCGGTGCGCCGCCGGCGGCGTGAGGCCGTGTTGAGCGCGGGACGCGGGGGGCGCGGGCAGCAGCCCGCGCCCCCCGCCGTCGATCTCCGATCCGGAGACGGCGCGGGGTACGCGGAGACGACGCTGGAGAGCGGGATCCGCGTCCTCACCGAGCACATGCCCTCGGTGCGCAGTGTGAGCGTGGGGGTGTGGGTCCGGCAGGGCGGCGCCCACGAGGCGGAGCCGGAGCTGGGTGTGAGTCACCTCCTGGAGCACATGGTGTTCAAGGGCACCCGCCACCGCTCCGCCGCCGAGATCGCCGCGTCACTGGAGCGCCTGGGAGGCTCGCTGGACGCCTACACCAGCCGGGAGCACACGGCGTATCAGGCGCGGGTTCTGGACGCGCATCTCGGCGAGGCCATGGACGTGCTGGCCGATCTGGTCCTCCACCCGACGCTCGCCGGGGAGGACCTGGAGCTGGAGCGGGAGGTGGTGCTGGAGGAGATCGCCCAGGTGGAGGACACGCCGGAGGACCTGGTCTTCGAGCTCCACGGGGAGCGCATGTGGCGAGGCCACCCGTACGGCCGCCCCATTCTGGGGAGAAAGGCGACGGTCCGGGCCCTCGGTGCCGGGGATCTCCGCAGGCTCCAGCGCGCCCGCTATCGGGGCCAGAACCTCGTGGTGGCGGCGGCGGGACACGTCCGCCACGAGGAAGTGGTGGCGCAGGCGGAACGTCTCTTCCGGGACGCGGCGGGGGGCGAGCCGCCGCCCCCGCTCCCGCCTCCGCCGGAGCCGGCGGGGGGAGAGGTTCACGAAGTCCGTGACGGTGCGCAGACCCACATCGTCTTCGGCATCCCCACACCGGGGCGTCGTCACCCGGATCGCTACGCCCTCACCCTGGTGTCGCAGGCGCTGGGCGGCGGGATGAGTTCGCGTCTCTTCCAGCGCATCCGGGAGGAGATGGGGCTCTGCTACTCGGTCTATTCCTATCAGTCCTTCTACGCCGAGGCGGGGACTGCGGGGGTGTACGTGGGTACCCGTCCCGCGACGGCCGACGCCGCCGTGGCGGCGGTTCGGGAGGAGCTGGAGCGTCTGGCCCGGGACGGACTCTCGCCGGAGGAGCTGGACGACGTGCGCCGGCAGGTGAAGGGGCAGGTGATGCTCTCCCTGGAATCCACCGGTTCACGGGTCTACCGGCTGGCGGCGTCTGCGCTCGCTCAAGAGGACCACCTGACCCTGGACGAGCTCCTGGCGCGGCTGGACGCCGTGACGCTGGACGACGCGATGCGGGTGGCCCGCCAGGTGTGGGATCCGGAGCGGCACTTCGTTCTGCGGCTCGGGCCGGAACGAGCCGGAGACCCCGTTCCGGGAGGGGCCCGATCCCGGTAGTTTTACGCGCCGCCTCCCGCCGCTCCGAGGCTCACTGAAAACCCCTGAACAGAAGCGAGAACGAGCATGCTCATCGGCGTACCCAAGGAGATCAAACCGGACGAGTACCGCGTGGCGCTCACCCCCGCCGGCGCGGAAGCGCTGACGCAGGCGGGCCATGAGGTGGTGATCGAACGGGGTGCCGGGGAGGGCAGCGGGTTCACCGACGACTTCTACGAGAAGGCGGGCGCCACCATCCTCGAGACGGCGGACGAGGTCTGGGAGCGCGCCGAGATCATCATGAAGGTCAAAGAGCCCATCGCGCCGGAGTGGCCGAAGATGCGCGAGGGCCAGGTCCTCTTCACCTACTTCCACTTCGCCGCGGATGAAGCGCTCACCAGGGCGGTGATCGAGTCCGGGGCCATCGCCATCGCCTACGAGACGGTGGAGCTTCCTTCCGGTGAACTCCCCCTCCTGACGCCCATGAGTGAGGTGGCGGGCCGCATGGCCATCCAGGAGGGCGCGAAGTACCTGGAGAAGCCGCAGGGTGGTCTGGGTGTGCTCCTGGGTGGCGTCCCCGGTGTGCTCCCCGGGAAGGTCCTCATCCTGGGCGGCGGTGTGGTGGGGACGAACGCCGCCAAGATGGCGGCGGGCATCGGGGCCCGCGTCCAGATCATGGACATCAATCTGGAGCGGCTCCGCTACCTGGACGACACCATGCCCGCCAACGTGAACCTCCTCTTCAGCACGCGATACAGCATCCGCAAGCAGATCCAGGACGCGGATCTCATCGTGGGCGCGGTGCTCATTCCCGGCGCCAAGGCGCCGCACCTCATCACGCGGGAGGACCTCTCGCTGATGCGTCCCGGAACGGTGATCGTCGACGTGGCGGTGGACCAGGGCGGCTGCGTGGAGACCATCAAGCCCACCACGCATCACGACCCCGTCTACACCATCGACGGCGTCATCCACTACGGGGTGGCCAACATGCCCGGCGGCGTACCGCGCACCAGCACGCTGGCGCTCACCAACGCCACCCTCCCCTACGCGCTGAAGCTGGCGGGGAAGGGCTGGAAGGAGGCGTGCAGGGAGGACGGCGCGCTGAGGCTCGGGCTGAACGTGGTCCAGGGGCACGTCACGTACAAAGCCGTTGCGGAGGCCTTCGGGCTGGAGTGGCGGCACGTGGACCACTTCCTGGCTTGAGGGCGCCCCTGCCTCGCGGGCGGGTGCGGTGATGGAGGTCCGGTTCCGGCGCCTTCCCACCAACCCGGATCTTCCGCTCCCGGAGCGGGCGACGCCGCAGGCCGCCGGATACGACATCCGTGCCGCCGAGTCGGTGACGCTGGAGCCGGGAGAGATCCGGCTGGTTCCCACCGGGCTGGTGATGGAGCTGCCCGAGGGGGTGGAGTGCCAGGTGCGGCCCCGGTCCGGTCTGGCGCTGAAACACGGCATCACGCTGCCCA
>WGEM01000390.1 GCA_015492755.1 Gemmatimonadota bacterium
ATCCGGTACCGGCGGAGCTTCTCCCGGCTGCCGAGCGCCGCCTGGAAGTCCAGCGCGTCGCCCAGCGCCACCACCGCGGGCCAGGCCCGGGTGGAGTAGTCCTCATACATCCGGGCGGAGGGTCCGCGCCCCTCTCCCCCGGTGCGGGTCCACATGGGCGGGGTCCGGCTGCGGAGCTCGGGGGCCGTCCAGAAGAGGCCCAGCCCCTTGGGGGCCTGGATCCACTTGTGGGGGCTCATGGCGTACGCGTCCACCCCTGCGGTGGAGAGATCCACGGGGATCATCCCCGCCGACTGGGCTCCATCCACCACGACGTGCGACACGCCCCGGCGGCGCGCCGCATCGGCCAGCGCCCGCAGAGGGTGGCGGATCCCCACCATGTTGTCCACGTGGGGGACCACCAGCACCCGCGTCGCCGGAGACAGCGCCTCGAGGTGAAGCGCCACCACCTCCTCGTCCCCCAGCTCCGGGGCGCGTTCCACGGGGAAGTCGAAGCGGCGCACCGAGAAGCCCCGGCGGGGGGCCATCCGCTCCCAGGGCACGGACGCGCCCGGGTGATTGAGGGTGCTGAACAGGACCTCGTCGCCGGCCTCGAGAGGGATCCCCTGGGCCAGGATGTTGAATCCCTCCGTGGTGTTGTGGGTGATGGCCAGGTCCTCGGGGTCGGCGCTCACCAGCTCGGCGGCCGTGCGGCGCACCTCTTCGGCCATCCTCCGCCACGGCTCCCCCCACACGTAGAGCGACGGATTGCTCTCGCACAGCTCCAGGTAGGACGCGTGGGCCTCATGCACGGGGCGGGGCACGGTGCCGATGGACGCATGGTTCAGGTAGGTGAGCCCCGGAGCCAGTACATGCTGGCTCCGCAGCCGGGCGAGGGCCCCGGGATCGGACGCCTCGAAGGCCAGTCCGGCCAGCGCCGACTCCCCGGCCGCCAGCGCCTCCCGGGCCCGGGTGAGGAGGGGCGCCGCCACCGCCGAAGCGGCCAGGGTCTTGAGAAATGCGCGCCGAGTCGACAGCGTATGGGTCATCGTACCCCCCTGTGCCGGGCCACTCGTGTCTTGCCCCGCAGGGTGGAAGGGTGAAGATTTCGCTGTGTCCGACGACGCTACTCGCGTCGCACCCAGCGGCCCTCCCGGCCAGCTGACCGGTTCGTTCGCTTCTCCGTTTGATCGGAGATCGTCTCCCGGGCGTGTAGCAGGCAGATCCGCCACCACGCCCAGTCCCAGGCAACATGGGTTCCGACGTGCCCGACTCGCCAGACAAGCCGACCGGCGACGGGAACCAGCCCCGGCGCAAGCGCGGCAACCGCCGCCGCCGCGGACGCAGGTCCCGCCGCAGGTCTCAGGACAGAAACCAGAGCCAGCCGCAGTACGACGACGCGGAGATCGCGGCGTCGATTCCCGACGATCCGGAGCTCCTGGAGGCCGAGTCCCGGCCGCTGGGCCTCCTGGAGGTCCTGGGGAGCGGCTCGGGCTTCATCCGGCGCCGGGAGGCGAGCTACACGCCCTCCCGGGACGACATCTACGTCAGCGGGCGGATGATCCAGAAGTACGGCCTCCGCACCGGTGACGAGATCGCCGGCGTGGTGGGACGGCCGTCGCGCAACGGAAAGAGCCCGCCGCTGGCCTACGTCTCCCGGGTGAACGACCGTCCGCCGGAGGAGATGGTCCGGCGCAACGAGTTCCAGCGGCTCTCGGCCATGCACCCGGACCAGCAGCTCATCACCGAGTGCGGGCGAACCATCCGGGGAGAGCCCGACTACACCAACCGGGTCATCGACCTCTTCTGTCCCCTGGGGAAGGGCCAGCGCGCCCTCATCGTGGCGCCGGCCAAGGCCGGGAAGACCACGGTTCTCCAGGCCGTCGCCGAGGGGATCGTCACCAACAGCCCGGAGTGCCATCTCCTCATCCTTCTGGTGGACGAGCGTCCCGAAGAGGTGACGGAGATGGAGGCATGCGGCTTCGGCGAGGTGGTGGCCTCCACCTTCGACCGGACGGCGGAACGCCACACCCAGGTGGCGGAGATGACGCTGGAGCGGGCCCGCCGGCGGGTGGAGCTGGGTGAGGACGTGGTCATCATCCTCGACTCCATCACACGGCTGGCCCGGGCGTACAACACCGTGGAGAGCGGGAGCGGCCGCACCCTCTCCGGCGGGCTGGACGCCCAGTCGCTGGAGAAGCCCAAACGCTTTCTGGGGTCTGCCCGCAAGATCGCTCCCGACCAGGGCGGAGGGTCTCTCACCATCATCGCCACCGCCCTGGTGGACACCGGCTCCCGCATGGACCAGGTGATCTTCGAGGAGTTCAAGGGCACGGGGA
>WGEM01000391.1 GCA_015492755.1 Gemmatimonadota bacterium
GTGTAGGGACCGTGGGGGTGCGCGGTGATGGTCACCGTACCTTCGGCGCCGTGGTAGGTGGCGCTGTGATCCGATTCCTTCGCCCTGGTGAGCCCGAGCACCGCGGGCAGGAACTTGTCAGCCTTCGCCAGCACCTCGGCGGGCGAGAGGGCCGTCTTTCGCTGATAGCCGGCCATGACCTGAGTTGTCAAAGGGTTCACGTTGAGGATACAAAGGTGCCGATGGCGTCTCGGTTGTGGAAGCCCTCCAGCACTCCGGATCCGGTGGACAGCGCCGGAACGGACGACACGCCGCCAGCCCGCGCCTCGGCGGCGAGTGCGCGCACGCGCTCCGTGTGGCGATCCACGTCCAGAACGGCTTTCGCCTCGGTGCGGTCGAGTCCCAGCGCCTCCGCGATCTCCACCAGCACGTCGATGCGACCGATGTCGCGGCCTTCGGCGTGGAAGGCCCGAAAGAGTGCCCGCCGGGCGGCGTCTTCCAGGCCGTGCTCGGCGGCGTGGAGGAGGAGTTCATGAGCCTTGGTGGATCTGGGAACCAGCCCGGGCACGGCGAGGCCGCCTCCGGCCAGGCGGCGCGCCTCCTCCCAGCGGGGGGCCCAGAAGGGGTCGTCGGGCGTGGTGAGGGGAGCGGGCGGAGGGCGGAGTTCCACCGGAATACGGCGCACCGCCGCCGTCCCCGCCGCCTCCACGGCGTCCACCTCGCGCGCCATCAGGTACGAGAGGGGGTCCACCAGATCGAAGTACCAAGTGATCTCCATGGTGCGAACATAGCAGTCCAGCGCTTCACCCGTGCAGGCCGGCGCGCCATATTGCGTACCCGCACCGTCCGGAGAGAGTCATGCGTTTCAGCGCCAACATCCAGGAGCTCAAGCCGTCGGCCACCATCGCGGTGAGCACCCTCGCCAAGAAGCTCGCCGCCGAGGGCCGCGACATCCTGAATCTCAGCGCCGGAGAGCCCGACTTCGACACCCCGCGCTTCATCGCCGACGCGGCGGTGGAGGGCATCCGCGCGGGACGGACGCGCTACACGCCGCCCGCCGGGATCCCCGAGCTGCGTCAGGCCATCGCGCGGCACCTGGAGACTCGCGCGGGTCGGCCCATGGACTGGAACGGCGTCGTGGTGAGCGCCGGGGTGAAGCAGGCGCTCTTCAACGCCTTCTTCTCGCTCTTCGGTCCCGGCGACGAGGTGCTGGTGGCGGCGCCGTACTGGACAACGTACCCGGACCTCATCCGCATCGCCCGCGCGCGGCCCGTGGAGGTGTTCGGTGCCGAGGCGCGCAGCTTCAAGGTCACCGTGGACGAGCTGGAGGCGGCGGTCACCGAGCGGACGCGGGGGCTGGTGTTGAACTCGCCGTGCAATCCCACCGGTGCGGTCTACACCCGCGACGAACTGGACGCCATCGCCCGGTGGGCGAAGTCCCGGGGGCTCTGGCTCATCAGTGACGAGATCTACCGGAACATCCACCACGCGGCACCGGCGCCGGCGCCAGGATTGTTGGATCTCGACGAGGACGCGCTGGGGCCCTTCGTCCTGGTGGATGGTGCTTCCAAGAGCTACGCCATGACGGGCTGGCGGCTGGGGTTCTCCTACTGCGCCCCGGCGCTGGCGGCGAAGTTCACCGCGCTCCAGAGCCAGATCACGTCCAACACCACCACCGTTTCGCAGGTGGCGGGTCTGGAGGCCTACAGCAACACCGAGGCGGCGGAGGCGTCCATCCGCGAGATGGTGCGCGCCTTCACGCGCCGGCGCGACCTGGTGACCCGCCGCTTCCGGGAGTGGATGCCCGGGGTACCGTTCGTGGAGCCCGAGGGCGCCTTCTACCTTTACTTCCGCGTGGACGGGCTCTTCACCGGCGAGGTGACCGACGCCACTGGGTGGTGCTCGGCGCTCCTGGAGGAACACGGTGTGGCGCTCGTGCCGGGGGCGGCGTTCGGGGACGACCGCTGGGTGCGGATGAGCTACGCCGCCGCCGACGAGGTCCTGGAAGAGGCGGTCCGGCGCATCGCCGCCATGGCTACCTGTACCTGACGGCGGCCACCACGCGGGCCGCCGCCGCCTCGGTCTCGGCTACGTAGCCGGCGCCGAAGAGGTTGACGTGCACCAGGAGGTAGTACGTCTGGTACACGTCACGGAGGACCTCGTTGTACTCCGGCGGGATCACTCGGACCTGGTGGTAGGCGCGGTAGAACTCCCGGTTGAATCCCCCGAAGAGCTCCGACATGGCCAGATCCACCAGGGCGTCGCCCCGGTAGACCGCCGGATCCACCAGCACGGGCTTCCCCGCCGTCGTGGGGAAGACGTTCCCTCCCCAGAGATCCCCGTGGAGCAGCGCCGCGTCCCGCACCTCCTCCAGCGCCGCCGGGGCCGCCTCCAGATACCGGTCCATGACGGGTCCGTGGAGGGACCCGCGGCGGCGGGCCTGCTCCAGTTGCGGCGCGATGCGGCGACGTGTCCAGAAGCGCGCCCACGAGGTATCCGGCGTGTTGTCCTGCGCCAGCGAGCCGATCCAGTTGTGCCGGTGCCAGCCGAAGGCCTCACCACCGCCGCAACCGTGGAGGAGCGCCAGTCCGGTGCCCATGTCTCGCGCGTAGGCGGGCCCGGGCGCACCCGGCTCGAAATACTCCATGAGGAACCACGGCGGCGCCTCCCCGCCGCCGCCTCGCCCCACCGGCTCGGGGACTGCCAGCAGACCACCTTCGGCGGCCGCGGCGCGGAGGGCTCGGAGCCCGTCCTCCTCGGCGGCGAAGACGTCCGGGTCCGCGGCGATGTTCCACTTCAGGAAGTAGCGGGCGCCGGACTCCGTGCGCACCTGCGAGCCGTGGTGGATGCATCCGCCGGAGACGGGGCGGACGTCCACGAGCGATTCGCCCAGCGCGGCCTCCACCGACGCGCGTAGCGACGCGGGGAGCGACACGGCCGGGACCGTCAGGCGGTCTGCTTCGGCAGTTGCTCCAGCAAGCCGCGGCAGGCCTTGCGGATGATCTGAAAGACCTGCTCGAAGCCGCTGGAGCCCCCGTAGTACGGGTCGGGGACGTCGTCGCCGTCTGCCTCGGGGTCGAAGCTCCGGAGGAGCGCCACCACAGCGTCGGAGCCGGTCTCCGCCTTCATGCGCTCCAGCACCCGGAGGTTGTCCCGGTCCATGGCGATGACGTAGTCGAAGCGCTGGAAATCCTCCCGCGTAACCTGCCGCCCCCGGGACTCCAACGTGATGCCGTGCTTCGACGCCACCAGTGAGGCGCGCGCGTCGGGTGGCTCGCCCACGTGCCACGAGCCGGTCCCCGCGGAGTCGATGTCGAACTGGTGGGCGAGGCCCGCCTCCTCCGCGAGATGCCGGAAGACGCCCTCGGCCAACGGGGAGCGACAGATATTGCCCAGACACACGAAGAGGACCCGCGTCTTCGGGTGGGCAGGAGAGGGATGGTCCATGCGGACAAACATCACCCGCACCTACAATGCTGGCAAGAAAGCCTCTACCTTTCCCGCGCCCACAACGCACGGAAGCAGAACGGAGACGGATGAGCGCGAACGGATTCAGAGAACTCGGACTGTCGGACGAACGCCTGGCGGCCATCGAGGCGCTGGGCTGGGAGCGGCCCACACCCATCCAGGCCCAGGCCATTCCGCCGGCTCTGGAAGGGAAGGACGTGGTGGGCATCGCTCAGACGGGTACGGGGAAGACGGGCGCGTTCATGATTCCGGCGCTGGAGCGCGTCGAGGCCGGCAAGGGGATGCAGGTGCTGGTGCTCTGCCCCACGCGGGAGCTGGCGCAGCAGGTGGCGGAGGACACCCAGGCCCTCTCGCGCGGGACCCGCGTCCGCACGGAGGCCATCTACGGGGGAGTGGGATACGGGCCTCAGATCAAGGCGCTGGAGGAGGGCTACGAGGTCATCGTGGCCACGCCCGGCCGCTTCATCGATCACATGCAGAGCAAGCGTGTGGACCTGAGCAAGGTGCGCTACCTGGTGCTGGACGAGGCGGATCGCATGCTGGACATGGGCTTCCGTCCTCAGATCGAGGAGGTCCTCCGCGGTGTCCCGCGGGACCGCCAGACGATGCTCTTCAGCGCCACCATGCCCCACGGAGTCCACGACCTGGCGCTTCGCATCACCCGCGACGCGGTCTGGATCGAAGCGGCGCCTCCGGGGACCACCGCCGAGGGCATCGAGGAACTCTTCTACTCGGTGAAGCCGGAGAAGAAACCCGATCTGCTTCTGGAGCTGCTCCGGCAACCCGGGTGGGACCAGGTTCTGATCTTCACCCGGACGAAGGCGGGTGCTGACGTGCTGCAGGCCCGGCTCCAGCGGGAAGGGGTTCGTTCGGAGGTGATGCATTCCGACCGGAACATGAAGGCCAGGACGCGGGCGCTGGAGCGCTTCGCGCGGGGTGACGTGCGGGTGCTGGTGGCCACCGACGTGGCGCAGCGCGGTCTGGACGTGGAGGGCATCAGCCACGTGGTGAACTACGACGTACCGCTGGACCCCGAGGACTACGTGCACCGCATCGGTCGCACCGGTCGCGCCGGAGCCAAGGGGACCGCCGTGACCTTCGTCACCGCCGCGGACCTGGCGGCCTTCAAGAGCCTGGAGCACCGGCTGGGTCGGACGTTGGAGCGGATCCACCTCCCTGAGTACGACTACGCCGGCACGCCGCGTACCGAGTCGCGGTCGGCTGCGAAGCGGGGCCACAAATCGCGTGTGCCGCGCGGGATGGGAACCAAGTCGGTGGACGAGCTCACTCCGGAGGAGCTGGACGCACTCCTGAATCCCGGCGCCTGACGAGGAAGTCCCATGCTGCTCCGCCGCTACGGAACCACATTCCAGAGCGTCGACCTGAACTTCGATTCCAGGGCGCTCAACGAGATCGGATTCCGGCGTAACCGGGAGACCTCCATTCCCGCCGAGGAATTCGAGCGCTCCTACGAACGGGTTCACGTGGAAGAACTCACCGCGGAGGTGGAGGGCGACGTCCAGGATGAGACGGAGCAGCAACTCCTGGACGTTCTGGAGTCCCGCATCCGCGAGATGCTGGCGGCGCTGGAAGAGGATGAAGTGCTGGTGGTGGAGAACGAGCAGGGCCACGACTACCCCAAGACCCGCCAGAAGACCACCAACGTCATCGTGGAGGGCGAGAACCGCCTCCGGTTCACCTACACGGTTGCGCCTCCACTGCGCATCGGGCGGTATCGCCGAATCGCCTGAACCCGCACCGCCCCAGCGCTGCGGAGAATCACTCTGATTCTCCCCATCAGGGGAAATCCCCCACAGTACGCCGCGACTTCCTCCCGACGGTGCCTGAACGCCGGCAAGGCTAGTCTTGTTCAGCGAATGTGGGACCGTGAGCACGACGGGATCCCTGAGGTCCAGGAGCCTCTACTCGCCCCCGTCGATCCGGTCCCGGGTTCGCCGGAGGTTCAGGGCAGGAGCCTCCGGTGAACCACATCGATGGAGGTGCCCGTTGGCGGGAGGGTCGCGGGTGTCTCCTTCGGGCCCGGCGGGTCTCAACCCACCGGGCCTTTTTTTGCCGTGATTCCCGGAGGCCACGGCGCCCCGGGGGCGGAGACACGGGTGGCCGAGAGCCACCGGGTGCGCCAGATTCCCGACGTCGGCCCGGGCCGGCGTCACACGTTTCTCCACCCCACATCGGAGCTCCCATGAGCGTACGACACGCTTCGGACCTGCCCGCGACGGAGGTTTCGGCGGGCCGCGGCACCCGGATGCAGGTGCTCATCGGGCCGGAGGAAGGGCCCAACTTCGCCATGAGGCGCTTCATCATGGATCCGGGCGGTGGGATGCCCCTGCATACCAACGAGGTGGAGCACGAGCAGTACGTGCTCCGCGGGAGTGCGCGGGTGCGCATCGGCGACGCGGTGCACCATGTCCGTGCGGGCGATGTGGTCTACATCCCCGCCGGCGTGCCGCACGACTACCGCGCCGACGAGGGCGATGAGCCCTTCGAGTTCATCTGCGTCGTGCCCAACCGGCCCGATGCCATCCATCTGGTGGACGAGGGCTGCTGACGAGGGCACATGCAGGAGGCGGGGGCGCGCCATCGGCGCGCCCCCGCCGGGTGGTGTGCACGGCTGCTTCGGGCCTTCAGGCCTCGGCACCTTCACCGGAAGCGCCCTCCTCGCTCTGGAAGACGCCGGAGAGGATGAGCGCGCCGCCCGCCAGGGCGAGGTCCTTGAGCACGTTCGGCATCGCGGCCTGATCTCCGCCCATGAAGCTTCTGAGGTGCACCAGCGTGGCGGTGAGGAGGAGGAAGAGCGCCAGGAGTCGCGTCGCCAGCACCGCCTGCTTGCCCGTGACGATGGCCACCGCGGCGGCGATGAGGCAGAGGCCGGTGAAGTACACCCAGAAAATCCCGCCCGGAATGGGCACCATGGCCACCATGGCGTCGCCGTTCATGAAGTGCATGACGCCGAAGACGGCCATGGGCAGAGCAAAGAGGAATCGACCGACCTTGGGCAGAGCATCCATGGGTATCCTCCGTGGTGTGAGTGGAACACGCGTCAATTCTTAAATCTCGAAGCGTGCTTCGCCAGCGGGACGGCCCACGACGGAGTCCCGGTGCGCAGACCCCGCCTTCGCACGCGACCCGAACCCGTGATTCCCGCTCACCGGTTCCATCCGGGCGGCCCTCGCGGAGCGGCGCGCGGCGTTGCACTTTGAGCGGGAACCCCCCGACCCTGCACGCCCATGCACCCCCACGACCTCATTCGCCGGTTGGAGACGAACGCGCTCATGTTCGATGCGCTCACGCGCGGGGTGAGCGAGGAACAGGCACGTTGGCGTCCCGAGCCCGGCTCCTGGACGCTCCTGGAAGTGGTGAACCACCTGGCCGACGAGGAGGTGGAGGACTTCCGGCAGCGCGTGGACCTCACGCTCCACCGCCCGGACGAACCCTGGCCCCCCATCGATCCCGCGGCGTGGGTGGTGGAGCGCCGCTACAACGAGCGGGCGCTCGCCGAGTCGGTGGAGCGTCTGCTGGCGCGCCGGGACCGTTCGCTGCGCTGGCTGGGCCGCCTGGAACGTCCGGACTGGAGCCGGAGCTACACGCATCCCCCTCACCAGGGGATGCGTGCGTCGGATCTCCTGGCCTCATGGGTGGCCCACGACTACATCCACATTCGACAGCTCGTCCGTCTGCATCGCGACTACATGGTGCGGTGCCTGGCCCCGGACCTCGAGACGGGGTACGCAGGGAGGTGGTAGACACGCACGTCCGATCCTGCTTCCTCGGGGCCGCGCTGGCGGCCGTCCTTCTCTCCGTCGGGCTGGACGCGCAGGAGCCTGCGGCCACCCTCGTGCCGGACCGCCCGGGGCTGGGTTCGGGCACGCATGTGGTGGGCCGGGGCGTCGTGCAGCTCGAGGCGGGGATGGAGTTGCAGGGCGGTCGGGGCTCCGAGCAGTTCACCCTGGGCCAGAGCCTCTTCCGCGTGGGCGTGGCGGGGCTGGAGCTCCGTGTCGCGCCCGGGTCCGTGGTGGTGGTGGAGGAGGAGCTGGGCCGGGAGGACCCTGAGGTGGGCGTGAAGATTCCGCTGGCGCGGGGAGAGACCCGCGTGTCCGCCATGGCGTCCCTCTCCCTGCCGTGGGGCTCCGACGTATTCAGCGCCCGGGAGGAGCGTGTGTCGGCAACACTCCTCCTGGATCGACCGCTCACCGGCCTGTGGGGGCTTTCGGTGAACGCCGGAGCCTCCTTCCCCGCGTCGGAGCCGGGAGACGCGGGTCTTGCCCTCATCGTGACCCCGTCACGCGCGGTGGACGGCGTGGAGGGGCTCTCCGTGTACGGTGGGTACGCGGGCTTCTACGACGACGGGAGGAAGGAACACATCCTGGAGGCGGGCGGCGCCTTCCTCTCGGACAGCGATACGCAGTTCGACCTGAATCTGGGCTTCATGACCAGCAGCGAGCGCCTCTTCGTGGGCGTGGGCGTCTCCCACCGCTGGCGGTGACGCGGCGCCGCCACCGGCGGGCCGCTCAGGCCATCTCGATGCCGCCCCCCGCTTCCTCCGCCGCCCGGAGCGCGCGGTCCGCCGCCTCCAGCAGCTCCGATGACTCCTTCATCTCGGGCCGGTAGGACGCCAGGCCGATGGAGAGCGTGGACGGTACCACGGGCTCCAGCGCCATCTGCACGCGATCTGCGGCAATGCGGCCCCCCTGGAGGTTCGTGCCCAGAAGGAGCACCACGAACCGGCCGTGGCCCAGGTAGCCCGCCAGGTCCGAAGTGCGGGTCGTCCGCTGCAGCGTATCCCCGATGCGCCGGAGCCAGTCCGGGTCGCCGGTCTCCAGGTGGTCGGATCCCACGGAGAGGAGCATGACAGTGAGTGCCACACCCCGGTCTCCCGCCTCGAAGAGGTAGGAATACACCAGCTCGAAGTGCAGCCGGTTGGCGAGCCCCGTGGGTTGATCGGTGAGGGCTGGATGACCGATTGCATGTTCCCGACCTAGCATCGAACGCTCCGCGTCTGTGCGTCTGGGGGCCGCACCATGCTACACGCTCCCGCGGGGTGCGTCACCCCCCGGGGTGAGGTTTTCTCCGCGGCCACACGCCGCCACCTTCCATCCATGTGGATGCGCACCGATTCCCGTGCGTCCGCCGCCGCCCCGGTCGACGGCGCCCTCGCCGGCACTCCGGCGGAGGAGAGCTCCGGTCGATGACGGAAGAAGGTGGCGCGCGCCGTCCGTGGACGCCGGAGGAGCTCCTGGCGTACCTGGAGTCCCTCGGCGCCGACACCCGGACCCACGCCCATCCACCGGTGTTCACGGTGGCGGAGGCCCGCCGGCACCGCGGGTCGCTCCCCGGCGCGCATACCAAGAACCTCTTCCTCCGTGACAAGAAGGGAGCGATGTGGCTCGTGGTGGTGCTGGAGGACCGCACGGTGGATCTCAAGGAGCTGGCGCGTCGCCTGGGACACAGACGCTTTTCGTTCGGGAGCGCCCAGCGCCTCATGCGGGTCCTGGGGGTGGTGCCGGGCGCGGTGACGCCCTTCGCGGTGGTCAACGACCGGGAGGGTGCGGTCCGGGTGGCGCTGGATCGGGGCCTTCAGGCCTTCGACGTGTGGAACTTTCATCCGCTGGATAACGCGCGCACGACGTCGATCCGCGCGGCGGACATGCTGCGGTTTCTGCGTGAGACGGGTCACGACCCCGTCTGGGTGGAGGTGCCGTCGCAGGCTGAGGCCCCGGACGACGGCGAATGACCATGGCCGGGGCGCTCAGGCCCCCGCGTCCACGTCCGGCGCCGGCCCGGCTCCGGCGAGCGGCGGGAGTCGGCGGAACCAGGGCCGGGCCTCCTCCAGTTGTCCCGCCAGCCGGAAGAGGGTGTCCTCGGCGCCGAACCGCCCCACGAAGTGCGTGCCCACGGGCAGGCCCGCGTCGTTCCAGAACAGGGGCACGGACATGGCGGGGTGGCCTGTCACGTTGAAGACCGGCGTCCAGGGGGTGAAGTCGAAGGCGTGCTCCGCGGCCTGCTCCAGGAGGCCCGCGGCGCGGATGAGGCGCCCCGACCCGAAGGCCCCCAACAGCCGCAGCAACGCCTCCTCGCTCCGGCTGGGCGCCAGCGCTCCGATCTTCACCGGCGGCGCGGCGAGCGTGGGCGTGAGGAGCACGTCGTAGCGGTGGAAGAACGGGCCCAGCGCCCTCCCGGTGCGGTCCATGGTCCGGAGCGCTGAAGCGTACGCTCCGGCCGGGATCGCGCGCCCCAGGAGCGCCAGCGCCCACGTGGCGGGTTCGAGCTCGCTCCGGCGCGTCGGCGAGGTCCGCGGCCAGCTCGGAGGAGACCATGAGGAGGAACGCCCGGGCCAGCGCGTCGCCGTCCACGGGTGGGGCGTCCTCCGTGACCTCGTGCCCCAGCTCTTCCAGGAGCTCCGCCGCGTCGTGGACCGCCGCCACGCAGTCGGGGGCGACCCGGCCCCCCAGCATGGGGCGGGTGGTCCAGGCCACGCGCAGGCGCGGAGGGGGCGCCCCCACCTCGTCGGCGTACGGCCGGGTGGGGGGAGGGATGACGTAGGGAGCCCCCGGATCCGGGCCCTGCAGCGCATCCAGCATGCGCGCGCTGTCCCGCACGGAGCGCGTCAGGACGTGCTCCACCACCGCGCCGCCCCAGATCTCCCCGTAATCGGGTCCGGTGGGGACGCGCCCGCGGGTGGGCTTCAGGCCGAAGAGTCCGCAGCAGGACGCCGGAATCCGGATGGACCCTCCGCCGTCGCCTCCGCCGGCCGCGGGCACCACCCCCGCCGCCACCGCGGCGGCGGATCCGCCGCTGGAGCCGCCGGGCGTACGGGTCAGGTCCCACGGATTGCGGCACGGGCCCCACAACCGGGGCTCGGTGAAGGGGGTGAGCCCCCACTCGGGGCAGTTGGTCTTGCCCACCAGGACGACGCCTGCCTGCCGCAGCCGCCGCACCACCTCGCTGTCGTGGTCCATGGGAACGTCACGGAGGAGCCGACTTCCCGCAGACGTGGGATGGCCCTTCACATGAGAAAGGAGATCCTTCACCAGGAAGGGGACTCCTGCGAACGGACCGTCTCCCGGCGGATTGGCGGCGCGCGTCCGCGCCTCGTCGTCCATGATGCGGACCACGGCGTTGATGTGTGGGTTCACCCGCTCCATCTGCCGGAGGGCCAGCTCCAGGAGTTCCGTGGGGGTCACGTCGCCGGTGCGCACCCGCCCCGCCAGCGCGGTGGCGTCATGCTGCAGATACTCGTCGCGTGTCATCCGGGGGACCTCTGTGGGGATGTCGTGTCAGGTGGGGTCGGGTCGGGGATCCTCCGCTGCACTCAGCCACCCGCCAGCGCGCGCTGAAGCTCCTCCAGCATCTGACGTGCGGCGGGACGCTTCCGCCGCCCCAGCGGCGCCACCTCCGCCTCACCGGCGTCGCGCGCCTGGGAGCGGGACGGCGCCCACAGACACGGTCAGGCGCGTAGAGGAGCCATGCGGACTGCGGCATCTCCGGCGGGCTGGTACGCGGCGAAGACGGCACCCTGGGGGTCGCGGATCACGGCGATGGAGCCCACCTCAGGGAGCTGCATCACCTCCCCGATGGGTTGCTCTCCGTTCGTCCACATGGTGTAGGGCTTCTCCCCCCCGTCCCACACGGCGGTGCCCCAACCCACCACCTCGCCGTAGAAGCGGGCGGCGCCCTCCGGCTCCGTCGTCATCAGTTCGTGTCAGTAGATGCGGCCCAGCGGCGCGCTGCCCATCGTCGTCCTCCTCCCTGTGTGTACCGGACTGCCGGAGACCCACCGCCGCGGGGCGAGGCATGGCTGCGTTCACCGTCCGCAGGGGTCTTCCGATCCGAAGGACTCCAAGATAGCGCCGCCGGGGTGCGCGCGCCTCCGTCAGCGGTTGCCGGCCACCCGGGCCAGCACGGTGTCCCGGAGCGCGCCGTGCGCCACGAAGAGCTCGGTCTCGCCCGGCTGGCGGGCCGCCGCCAGGCCGGCGGGCGTGACGAACACCACCTCGGGGTTTGCGGACGTCCACTGCACCGGCGCCCCGGGGATGGTGTCGCCGGTGGCGAAGAGTACCGCCGCCGAAAGACGGGCGGTGTCGCCCACGTGCTGGAAGCGGATGGTGCGCTCCCCGGCGCGCACGAAGGCAGGGATGGGGCTCAACGGGATCTCCGCGGAGGTGGGTGCGCCGATCTGGATCCGGATCACCCTGACTCCTTTGAAGAGGGCCTTGTCATTGAAGCGCAGCTCGGCGGCCACCCCCAGCGCCCGGACGCGTTCCCTGGTATCGAGACGCAGGCGCACGCGTTTGACGCCGTCCACGTCCACCACGCGCACGAGGGTGTCGCGGCGGGCGCTGTCGGGCCGGATGAACTGCAGGTAGGCCCGGTTGATCCGCGAGAAGGCCCTGGACACCCCGTCCCCCGAAGCGTCCACCTGGAATGAAACCGCCACCTCGGGCCCGGCGGGCGCGGGCTCCGTGAGGAGCGCGTCACACCCCGTCAGCCCCGCCAGCAGCGCAGCCGACCACAGTGCCCTACCC
>WGEM01000392.1 GCA_015492755.1 Gemmatimonadota bacterium
CCTTCTCGGTGCGCTTCTGAACCGTGTGCGACGCGGGCGGATTCCGATGACGACGAGGTGGAGCGCGGCCGGTTCCATGGCGCTGGGGACGGCCGCCGTCCTGCTGGCGGGTTGGCCCGGCGCGGGCGAGGGGCAGGCGCCGCCGGAAGGAGCCGGGCCCGTGGCGGCGACGTGGCCCTCATCGCCTGCGCTCGCTTCGGGGAGGAAGGAGCCCGCGGGCGAACACGCGGGTGCTCGGGCGGCGGGAGCGGCGCTCCGCTCGTTCGTGCTCCCCGGCTGGGGCCAGCGGGTGCTGGGCACGCGCCGGCGGATGTGGCTCTTCGCCGCGGTGGAGGGCGCCTCCTGGCTGGTATGGGGTGAGCGGCGGCGCCAGGGATTCCGGGCCAGGGACCGGTACCGCGACTTCGCGTGGGAGCGCGCGCGCCTCCATCTCACGGAGCGGCGTGAGGCGGACTTCGAGTACTACGAGACGCTCACGAAGTGGACGCGGTCCGGCGCCTTCGACGCCGACCCCGCTGCCCCCGGCGTGCAGCCGGAACGGGACCCCCTGGCGTACAATGGCGCCATCTGGGCGCGGGCGGTGGCGCTCTTCCTGGGTTCCCAACCTGCCTCGGAGGGCTCGCCCGGCTACGAATCCGCACGGGCGTACTACCTGCAACACGCCTACGGCGACGCCTTTCTCTGGGACTGGCGCGGCGATCCCTCGGGTCCGGAGCGACTGGCGGAGATGATCGAGGAGAGCGACACGCGCTTCCGGCAGGCCACCACGGCGCTGGGCATCGTGCTGGCGAACCACGTGGTGGCGGCGGTGGATGCCTATCTTACCGGTGCCGACGCTCCGACCCCTTCGCTCCGCCTGACGCCCCGTCCCACACCGTTGGGAATGGGGATCTCCGTGAGCTTCCATTTCTCCATGGGGGGGATGATGTGACGCGCTCGAGGCGCAGGCGCCCCACCGGGCGCGGACGGAAGAACCCTCTGGAAGCCCGCGTCCTCCAGTATCTGGCCACCGAAGCTCCCGGTCCGATGCGGGCGGTGGAGCTGGCGGAGGCGCTGGGCGTGGATGAGCGGAAGTTTTCCTCGTTCCGGCGCCTCCTGTCGCGGCTTGTGCGGGCGGGGAAGCTCTACCGGGTGAAGGGTCACCGTTACGGGATCCCGCAGCGCCTCCAACTGGTGACGGGCGTGCTGTCGCTGACGCGGGCGGGGGACGGGTTCGTCCACCCGGAGGACGATCATCCCGACGTGTTCGTGCCCTCGTCGTACCTGGATACGGCGCTGGACGGCGACCGGGTGGTGGTGCGTATCGAGGACCGCCCGGAAGGGCGCAGCCCGGTGGGCCGCGTGATCCGTGTGCTGGAGCGGGCCCGGGACTCCATCGTCGGGACGCTCCATCACGGACGCCGCTTCAACTTCGTGGTGCCTCTGGATCCCCGCGTAATGACCGATGTGCTGATTCCGCCCGGGGAGGACGGAGGCGCGCGGGACGGGGACGTGGTGGTGGTGCGCATCGAGTCCTACGGAGAGGGCCGGCACGGCCCCGTGGGTGTCGTGGAGAAGGTCCTGGGGCCGCTTTCGGATCCGGGCGTCGACGTCCTCGCGGTGGGTTACGGGTTCGGCGTGCAGTTCGACTTTCCGCCGGAGGTGGACCGCGCGGCCAGGAAGGCCGCGCGCCGGGGGATGGAGCGACAGGGTCACCGCAAGGACCGCACCGATCTACCGGTGGTGACCATCGATCCCGCGGACGCCAAGGATCACGATGACGCGCTCTCCCTCCGGCCGTTGAGGAACGGCCGGTGGGAGGTGGGGATCCACATCGCCGACGTCTCCCACTTCGTGCGTGAGGGCGGACCCGTGGACACCGAAGCGCTGAGCCGCGGCACCAGCGTGTATCTGGTGGATCGGACGGTGCCCATGCTCCCGGAATCGCTCTCGGCGGACGTGTGCTCCCTCCGCCCCCACGAGGACCGTCTGGCGGTGAGCCTGTTCCTGGACATGGATACCTCGGGACAGGTACATCGCTGCCGATACGAGCGGACCCGTATCCGGTCCCGTCATCGACTTGCCTACGAGCAGGTGCAGGAGGTGCTGGACGGCCGGGCCAGCCTGGGGGACGACGTGGACCGGATGCTCCGCACGCTGGACGACATCGCGCGCGGTGTTCGCCGGCGCCGCCTGAAGCGGGGGGCGCTGGATCTGGATCTGCCCGAGGCGAAGGTGATCCTCGATACCGACGGAGTTCCCGTGGACATCCGGCGGCGCCACCGCCTGGAGGCGCATCGCCTCATCGAGGACTTCATGATCCTGGCCAACGAGAGGGTGGCGCGGGATCTGGAGGCCCGCGAGGCGGACACCCTCTTCCGGGTGCACGAACCTCCCCCGGTGGAAAAGGTAGACGAACTCCGCGAGCTCCTGGCGCGGTTCGGGCACACGCTTCCGCAGCGCCGGACGGTGCGTCCCAGGGACCTGCAGAAGGTGCTCGATGCGGTCCGGGGCCGCCCGGAGGAGGACCTCATCACTGGAGCCCTCCTCCGCTCGCTGTCCCGGGCACGTTACGACCCGCGAAACCTGGGACACTTCGGGTTGGCGTCACGGGCGTACCTCCACTTCACCAGCCCCATTCGCCGTTATCCCGACCTGGTGGTGCACCGCCAGGTGGTCCGTACGCTCGTCCAGCGGAAGCCGCCGGTGGCATGGGATCCCGACGCGCTGATGTGGGTGGCGGAGCACACCAGCGCCCGCGAGCAGGCGGCCGACGAGGCGGAGCGGGCATCGGTGGACATGAAGAAGGTGGAGTTCATGGAACGCCACCTGGGCGAGGAGTTCGACGGTCGCGTCTCGGGGGTGGCGCAGTACGGGTTCTTCGTCACGCTGGACGAGTACTTCGTGGACGGGCTGGTTCACGTGAACTCACTACGGGACGACTTCTACCGGCTGGACCGGAAGGCATACGCACTGGTGGGAGATCGCGGGC
>WGEM01000393.1 GCA_015492755.1 Gemmatimonadota bacterium
GGTGGGCCGCATCGGCCTGGCGGTCTCGGCGGCCGATCCGGACCGCCTCTACGTCCTCCTGGAGGCGGAAGGGGATGCCCGGGGGCTGTACCGGTCGGAGGACCGGGGCGAGCGCTTCGTCATGATCAACGACGACCGGAATATGCTGGCCCGGCCCTGGTACTACACCCACGTCTACGCCGATCCCACCGACGCCGACGTCATCTTCATCAACAACGAGTCGTTCTTCCGATCCGACGACGGCGGCCGGACCCTCACCCCGGTACCCACGCCCCACGGGGACAACCACGACATGTGGATCAACCCCGACCACCCCGGGATCTGGATCCAGGCCAACGACGGGGGCGCCAACGTCACCCTCACCGCGGGGCGTACCTGGTCCACCCAGTACAACCAGCCCACCGGCGAGTACTACACCATCACGGCGGACCACCGCTTTCCCTACCGGGTCTACGCCCCCCAGCAGGACAACACCACCATCTCGGTCCCCGGCCGCCTCACCCGGGGCCTCACGCCGTACGAGGAGTGGTTCGGTGGGGCCGGGTGCGAGACGGGGCCCATCGTGGCCGATCCGCAGAGGCCTGACGTGCTGTACGGCGCGTGCAAGGGGTGGGTGAGCCGCCTCGACCGCTCGGTGGACCAGCGCCGGGAGATCTGGATCTGGCCCCAGGAGAACCACGCGCTGCCCAACGCCGAGCTGCGCTACCGGGAGCAGTGGAACTCCCAGCTCCGCTTCTCTCCCCACGACCCGTCCGTCATCTACCACACCTCCCAGCACGTGCACGTGACCCGCAACGAAGGGCAGGACTGGGAGGTCATCAGCCCGGACCTCACCCGGTGGTCCGAGCACGCCGAGCTCCACCGGGATCCTCCGGGCGGACCGCTCACCTACGATCAGACGGGCGTGGAGGTCTACGGGACCATCTTCGCATTCGAGGAGTCTGGGCTGGTGCCGGGTCTCCTCTGGGCCGGCTCCGACGACGGCGCCATCCACGTCTCCCGGGATGGCGGGGAGAGTTGGACGGACGTCACGCCTCCCGGGCTGCCCCTCCACAGCACCGTGAACGAGATCGTCCTCTCCCCCCACGATCCCGGGCGCGCCTTCGCCGTCATCCACCGGTACCGGATGGACGACTTCCGGCCCTACATCTATCGCACCGACGACTACGGCCGGTCGTGGGCGCTCCTCACCGATGGAGAGAACGGGATCCCCGCCGACCATCCCACCCGCACCCTCCAGGAGGACCCGGAGGTGAAGGGTCTCCTCTACGCCGGCACCGAGTTCGGGATGTTCATCTCCTTCGACGACGGCCGGCGCTGGCAGCCCTTCCAGCTCAACCTGCCCAGGACGCCCATCATGGACCTCCTGGTGCATGAGGGTGACCTCCTGGTGGCGACGCAGGGGCGGGCGCTGTGGATCCTGGACGACCTGTCGCCGCTGCGGCAGGTGCGGGAGGCCATGGCCGCGGAGGACGGGTTCCTCTTCCAGCCGAGGCCGGCGTACCGGCTCCGGCTGGCCCGGCGCGCCCGGGGCGGGCCCTGGCCCGAGAACCCGCCGGAGGGCGCCATGATCTTCTACTCCTGGCCCGAAGCTCCGGAGGGGGAGGTGGCCGTCGAGATCCGCGACGCCGGAGGCGCGCTGGTGCGCGTCTTCACGCCCGACGGTCCCGGTACCAAGGAGGAGGTATTCCGGGCCATGCGGGAGCCGGTGGTGACGGTGGTGGGGGAGCCCCGGGTGGAGACCACGCCGGGGATGCACCGCCTCGTGTGGGATCTGCGCTATCCGCCGGCGTACCTGGCGCCGGGGGTGAACGAGGGCTTCCGGGAGCGGATCGCTCCGGTGACGGGATACACGGGCGGGCCCATGGCCCTCCCGGGCACCTACCGGGTGACGCTGCGGGCCGGCGGCCGGGAGATCATGTCACGGCCGCTGGAGGTGCGCATGGACCCCCGCGTGGAGGTGCCCCTCGCCGACCTGCAGGCGCAGTTCGATCTGGCGCTCCGGGTGCGGGACCGCATCACCGGGATCCAGTTGGGCGTGGCCGAAGCGCAGCTCCGCGTCCGGGAGCTGGAAGCGGCTGCCGCGGGAGGCGGTGCCGGGGCGGCCGCCGCCCGCGCCCTCAAGGA
>WGEM01000394.1 GCA_015492755.1 Gemmatimonadota bacterium
ACTGTGAAGTCGGTGATGTTCCACCCTCGCTCACGGAGGTGCTCCTCGATGAGCAGTTCAGCCTCGTCCTCGTTTATCTGGGGCACCTGTATGCCTCCTATGACTGATCCGGAAAGTGGTCATCCTGCGGATCGTCCCCGCACACGCCGTCCAGGCGCGCGGAAAGGACCGCTGAATGAACAGGGGGGGAAGTCGACGCTGGTCCGATGCATCCCGCAACTCGCGCGCCGATGTCGAAATCCAGGCGTGTGGCGAGGGAGGTCTTCTGCTGGAGTGCCATGAGCTTCGCAGCCCTCTCGCTCGATGCCGTTGTGAGGCTTGCGTCCGTTACTCGAGTGCTTACAGACTCGTCATCGTTGTCAATCGCGCTTTCGATCAACCGGACGGGGGCACCTCCTCCAGCCACTCGTCGATCACATCGTCGACTCGATCGTGTCCTGTCCCCCTTGGCGCTTGACACGATCTGAGCGGGAAATCCCCTCCTGGTAGCGGCCTCAAGCGGCCTGGTTCAGGTCGATGCCGAGGTTCTCGGCGCGCTTCTCGGCGGGTGTCTTCCAGCCCAGCGCCTGGTGGGGCCGAACGTGGTGGTAGATGTACAACCACTCCGTGACGGCCTCCCGAAGCTCGGCCACGCTCTTCCAGTCCCGCGTCCAGAGCAGCTCCACCTTCAGCGTCTGGATCAGCCGCTCGGCCACGGCATTGCCCGTGGGCCGACCCACGGGCGCGAACGTGTGCTCGAGGTGCCAGGCCGCGCAGAGCGCCTCGCAGTCCGCACCCGTGTACTGCGGTCCATGGTCACTGCGCAGCTCGAGCCCCTCGGGGACCGCCGCGGGGGATCCGAACACCTCGACCAGACTCCGCTCCACCGGAGCCAGGACCGCAGGCGCATCCTGCGACTTCGTGACCGCGAGATCGAGCACCACCCGATCTCCGCAGTCGATCACCGGCACCAGCGCCACGGTTCCGTCCTCGGCCGTCCAGACCGTCGTCAGGTCGGTCGCCCAGCGCCGGTTCGACTCCGGCACGGCCACCTGCCCTCGGCGAGGCGGAAGGGCCCGCTCCGAGATCGGCGCCAGGCAAAGCCCCAGGGCCCGCATCCGCTTCCACACCCGCTTGCGCGAGACGATCGTCCCCAGACGCCGCAGATGGGCCCAGACCTTGCGCACCCCCCAGGCCGGGAACGCGGCCACCACCTGCCGGATCTTCTCCACCAGCGTGGCGTCCGACACCCAAGGCCCCCGGCGCTCGGGACGACCACGGCGCCCCGAACCCGGCTCCGACGGCGCCTTGCGCGCCGTGTAGTACGCCTGACGCGAGATCCCGAAGGCCTCGCACAGCTGCCTCACCGTCGCATCACCCCGGGACGTGGTGAGGCTCATCGTCGACACCTCCCGGGCCGTGAAGGGCGGTCCCTGAGCGCCCGCTCCACCAGCTCGTGCTTGATCGCCAGGTGCGTGAAGGCCTTCTCCAGGCTCCGGAGCTCCTTCTCCAGCTGCAGCTCCCGGGCCGACTTCCCACTGCCCTGGCGCAGCGCCTGGCCGATGCCCTCCAGGGCCTGGGCCCGCCAGCCCTCGACCGTGCTCGCCCGCACCCCGAACCGCCGGGCAATCTGGTCCACGCTGGCCTTGCCAGCCAGCAGCTCCAGCACGGCCTCCCGGCGCTCCTCCGCGCTCCGGCGTCCCGGCCGGCCGCGCACGGCGTCGCCCAGGGCCTCCACCTCGCTCCGCTCGGCTCCACCCCTCGGCGACGCCGACCCCCTTCCGTTCCTCTGCTCTTTCCGGCTCATGCTCCCCTCTCAGCGGAGGGGATTTCCTACCCCGAATCTGTCAACCCAGCAAAGGGGGACGCGGTAGACGTGGGAAACTGACCGCTTACCCGGATCTTGACGGACCGGGGCACGGAGTTCTGTGGGAACCCGGAGCGCCACGAGTACGAGCTCTACCTGGCGGTGGAGGACATCGACCACACGCGCACGAAGACGAAGAGCCCGCAGACGAACGGGATCTGCGAGCGTTTCCACAAGACGGTGCTGAACGAGTTCTACCGGGTGGCGTTCCGGAAGAAGATCTACCGGTCGATCGAGGAGCTGCAGGCGGACCTCGACGTGTGGCTGCGGGAGTATAATGAGGTGCGGCCGCACCAGGGGCGGTGG
>WGEM01000395.1 GCA_015492755.1 Gemmatimonadota bacterium
CCCCAGGCCAGCGCCCCCACCACCACCGCCGCCGCCGTCGCCGCCACGCCCAGCGCGGGCACCGGCCCCACGCCCAGGTGGGTGTGCGCCCAGACGGCGCCCCGGACCACCAGCAGGAAGGGGAGCACCGCCAGCGCCGCCGCCACCGCAGCGACGCGCGCCGCGCGGCGGGGCGATCGCCTTCGCCGTGTGTGCCTCCTCCGCCCCTCCGTCACGAATGGCTACATCCCGTCCAGGGGCGGTACGATCTCCATGAGCATCTCGAACATGCGGTTGAGGGCCCGGCCGCCCTCCCGGGCCCCGGTGTATTTGCCCAGCCGCACCACCACGAGACCGTGTGTCGGAATGATGGTGGTGCTCTGCCCGCCCGCGCCCCGCATGGCGAAGGCGGTCTCGGGAAGCGGCCAGTTCCCGGCGCCGTTCACCCAGAAGAACGCCCCGCCGTAGACCGGCCGGCCATCCGCCACCCACGCCGGGGCCAGCTCGCGGGCGTAGCCCACATACCCCTCGGGCAGAATCCGCTCGCCCATCCAGACTCCGTCCTGCAGGTAGAGGTTCGCCAGCCGCGCCCAGTCCCGTGCCGGGAGGAACTCATATCCCTGGGTGAGGAAGTTGCCGTACGGGTCGGTCTCCAGGACGGCGTCGCGGATGCCCAGCTTGTCGAAGAGGTGCCGCTGCGGGAAGGCGTGGTAGTCCTCGCCGCGCTCCTCCACCGCCAGGCGGATGAGATAGTTGGTGAGGACGGGGTCGGTGTTGCGGTACCGCCCCACGGTGTTGGGCGGCCACTGGGGCGGGCGCGTGGCGGCGTAGTGGAAGGAGTTGATGGTGCCCGTGTAGAGGTACAGGTGGTCGGGATAGCCCAGCGACGGATCGTAGTCGGGATCCTGTGGCGCCCGGATGCGGATCCCGCTGGACATGCGCATGATGTCTCCGATGCGGATCTGCTGCCGGATGTCTCCCTCCTCCTCGTACCACTCCGGCACCGGCGCCGGCTGCCAGAGTTCGTACGCGCCCTCCTGGATGAGGACACCCATGAGCGCGCCAGTGAGACTCTTCCCCATGGACCAGGACTCCAGCGGGGTGTGGATGCCGATATCCTCCGCGTAGCGCTCCCCCAGGATCCGACCGTTGTAGGTCACCACGAGGCTCAGCGTTTTCGCCTCCGGAGGTCCAAACCCGGTGTCCAGCGCCGCCATGAAGGCGTCCCGGTCGATTCCGGCGGGCCACGGCTCGTCGGGGATCACATCACCCATGGGCCACGGCGTGGACGCCGCCGGCGGGAGGTGGGGCTCCACGTCGGTGGGCGTGAAGTACACCGAGTCCTCACCGATGGGCGAGGTGACGCACCCCTGCGAACGGTATTTCTTCGCGGTACGCGACACCCCGTCAGGGAGCGTGAGCGTCACCCGCTGCGCCGCGAAGTCGATGACGGTGTCCACCACGTGCCGCCGCTCTTCGAAGGGCGCGGTGAACCCGCCCACGTTGGCGGCGGCATCCGCGGGGTCCAGTCCGGTGATGAAGACGCCGGAGCAGAGCACCTTGGCGAAGCCGGCGGTGTGATGATGCAGCGGATTACCGGGAGGCGGAACGTACTCGGTGGGGAGCTCCAGCTCCGCCGCGCGGGCCAGCATCGCCTGCAGGCGGGCATCGGCGTCGGACCCCTCCGGTTCCGCGCCGCCGCAGGCAGTGCAGACCCACACCACAACCGTCCAGGTGCGTGGGCGGCGACCGGGGATCCATGGGGTGCGCATCGTGAGGCCCTCCCGTTGGGGGTTCGCGGCGGGAGAGGCCAAGCTGCGGCGGCCCGCCGGGAGCGGCAAGCGCCAGCGTGGCGGTGGGCCGCGTCATCCTCTACCATGGTGGCCCCCGTCACGCGAACCGTCGTGCTCGTCGCTCATCCGCCGCGAGGTGTCCCATGTCCGCACTGCCCAGGCATCGAACGCTCCCGATGTCCGCGCTCGCCTCGCTGGCTGCGTGGCTCCTCACGCCCGCGGCCACCGCCGCCCAGCAGGCTCCGGAGATCGCTGACGCCGACGTCCAGATCGCCTCGGCGGTGCAGGCGGCTCCGCCGGCGCTTCGCGACGGGGCCACGGTCCTGGGGTGGACGCCGGAGGGGCGCTCGGTGGTCCTCCGGGAAGGCACGAACCACATGATCTGCATCTCCGACAATCCCACCGACGACGCGTGGAGCGTGGCCTGCTACCCCCGCACCATCGAGCCCTACATGGCGCGGGGACGCCAGCTCCGGGCCCAGGGGATGACCGATCCGCAGGAGGTCCTCAGGCGACGGTGGCGTGAAGCCGAGGAGGGCTCCCTCCCCATGCCCGATCAACCCGCCACCGTCTACATCCTCCACGGCCGGGGATTCGACGCCGCCACGGGGCAGGTGGTGGAGCCCTTCCTCCGCTGGGCCATCTACACGCCGTGGGCCACCCCCGAGGCCACCGGCCTCCCCACGCAGCCCACCGGACCGGGTGCGCCCTGGCTGATGTTTCCCGGCACCCCGGGCGCGCACATCATGATCACGCCCGCACCGCCGGGAAGCGGGAGCGCCCGGGGAGGCCCCTCAGCGGCCCCTCAGTCAAATCGGGCGCTCCCGTGCGTGAGGTCGGCGATGCGGGCCCGGACCTCGTCGAGGTCCGGCACCGGGATCTCCACCGTGTAGGTCACATCCGCGCCGAACGTCTCTTCCTTCACCGGGAGTTCCCGCTCGGCGATGAGCCGCTGCAGGGCGTCCACGTCGGCGTAGCCCACCGTGACGCGGAGCGGTGCGCGCTCCACGTGCTCCACCGTCGGCAGCGTCTCCAGCGCCGCACGCACGCCCCCCGAGTACGCCCGCTGCAGGCCGCCGGTGCCCAGCTTCACGCCGCCGAAGTACCGGGCACACACCGCCACCACCTCCCCCACGCCGCTGTGGAGGAGCGCGTGGAGCATGGGCCTTCCGGCGGTGCCGTGCGGCTCCCCGTCGTCGCTCATGCCCACGTGCGTCGTGCTCCCGGGCGGACCCGCGACAAAGGCCCAGCAGTGGTGCGTGGCGTCGGGGAACTCGTCCCGGATGCGCTGGATGAAGGCGTGCGCCGCGTCCGCATCCGGGGCGTGGGCCAGCGTGGTGATGAACCGGCTCCGGCGCACCACCTCCTCCACCCGGTGGACCCGGGCAGGCACGGGATAGCGACTCAGATCACCCGTCACCGCTCCGTAGTCCCTCCAGCATCCGCCCGGCGGCCGCGTCCACGGCCGCCGCGTCCACGCCATAACGCGCCAGAAATGCGCGCACCGACGCGTCGGGCTTCCGGACCACCGCCAGGAGCACGTGGATGGGGGTGACGACGGGGGTGCCCGCATCCAGCGAGCGCTGGATGGCGTCCACGAGCCACACCGGCACGCCGCCGGCCAGCGCTCCGGGCAGGGCGTCGGGCCTCGCCACCCCCGGGGGATCGGGGGCGGGGCCGGTGAGCGGCCGGCCGCCGGCGGCAGCCAGCACGGCACGCACCGACGGATCCGAAGTCAGTAGCTCCAGCAGCGGGCGCCGGTCGCCCACCGCGTGCGCGCCGGCCGACCGTGCGGCGCTGTGCCAGTCCACCAGGACGTGAACGAGCCCGTCACTGAGCACCAGTGCCGCTTCGGTGGCCTCCGGCGGATCGTGGTCCTGGCCCGTCAGCGGCGCGGCGGACACCGAAGCGGCGCACGCCGCCACGGCCACCGCGCACCACAGGCGTCCGTGCCTGATCCGTGTCATCCTTGACTCCTGAGGGGGGTGTCCCGAAAAGCTGGGCTCTCACGCCGCCGCCCGCCAGCCCCCGCCCCTCAGGTGGTGTCGGCCATCCGGTCCAGGAAGGCACGTTCGCCGGGGGTGAGGCTCTCCACACCCGACTCGTCGATCTTGCGGAGGAGGCGCTCCACCTCCTCGCGGTTCAGCTCGTGAAGCCGCTGAAGGGGGATCCTCTGCCATCGCTCCAGCGCGTCCCGCCGGCCCGAGACGCCGCCGCGCGTGGCATGGGGCTCCATCTTGCGCTGGAACGCCCTCCGGGTGGCGGCCAGACGCATGTCCCGCGCCTTGAGGTAGGCGTACGCGAACGCCAGACCGCCCAGGTGCGCGAAGTGCGCGATCCTGGACCCCGACGCCGGGTTGATCCCCGCCCAGAGGCTTCCCAGCACCAGGAGTGTCGCCAGCAGCCACGCTTCCACCGGCAGCACACCCCAGATATAGATGCGCTCGCGCGGCCAGAACATGGCGAACCCCAGGAGCACACCGTACACCGCGGCGGACGCCCCCACCACCGGCGCGTGCCGCGCGAAGATCAGGCTGAAGACGGCGCCGCCCACGCCGGAAAGGAGGTAGAGCCAGAGAAAGCCCTTCGACCCCAGCCGCTCCTCCAGCCGCGGCCCGAAAAAGAAGAGGCCCAGCATGTTGAAGAAGAGGTGGCCGAGGCCCGCGTGGAGGAACATGTACGACACCAGCGTCCAGGGCCGGCGGAGCAC
Organism: Gemmatimonadota bacterium; assembly: GCA_015492755.1. GTDB lineage: Bacteria > Gemmatimonadota > Gemmatimonadetes > Longimicrobiales > Gaopeijiaceae > S146-37. The sequence continues at coordinate 4,483 of WGEM01000395.1, forward strand.
CCATGGAGGATAGAGGAGGAGGAGCTGGTAGAGCTGCGGCACCGACATCGTCACGAAGTACGCGACGAGGTTCGCCACCAGCAGCTTCTTCACCCAGGGCGTCAGTGGATACATGGTCCAGCCTCTACCCCCCCTTCCTCCTGAGTTTCCCACGCATGGGCACCCGGGTACCCGCACCGGAAAAAAATACCCGGTCTTCCGGAGGCGTGGAATTCTGAGATCGACTCATATCTCGTTGCATCACAAAGAGATATGACGTAGCGCATCCGGCGGCCCCCTCCTTGCATCCAGAGTCCTTCGGGTTGCCGCTGGAGCCTTACCAGCGGATGAACATCAGAGAACTTCGACGCCTCGTGTACTCGTCGCTGGGCATCGCCGTGCTGGGCATCGCCCTGGCGATGTACGCGTACGACGCCCTCGGTGACGCGCAGCGGCGCGCGGACCTCGCGCTGGGATCGTGCGCGGCCACGCTGGCCCGCATGTGCCCCACGGAGGACGGGTCCTCGCCCATGGTCCGCTTCGAGGAAGCCAACCGTGAGGCGAGCCGCGCCACGCTCCTTCTGGGCGTGGCGGCGACACTCACGCCGGTACTCATCTTCCTGAACGTGCTGGGGTTCAGCGGCCAGCACGCCCCACCTCCCTACACCCGGCGTCTGCCGCCGCGGGAGTGACCCCGGCCTCAGCGCCCTGACCCCGACGCGCGACGTTTCTCCGCCTCTGCGTTCTTCCCGTCCTTCTCCTCCTTCTCCGGCGGTGGCGCCCAGAACCCGTCGCCCCCGGGGGCGGCGTGGGCCACGGCATCGCTGTAGAGCGCCGCGTTGAAGAGAATCTTGAAGGTCCCGAAGGGCTGACCGCGCCACTGCGGGCGCAGCCCCAGCAACACCACCCGCCCCTCGCCGTGCTCCACCTCCAGCGCCGCCGCGTAGCCCTGCACGTGCTCCTCGCCCAGGAAATATCCGGAGAGCAGCGGCGTGCCGTGCTCGGGATACTTGGCGAACACTCGTCCCTCGAAGCCCTCCTCGGTGGTGAACACCGGTGAACTTCCCACGAACACCTTCGCCCGCTCCGGCATCCCGCTCATCACCGGGTGCGAAGGATCCACCAGGAGTTCCACGATGGCGCCGCTGGCGAAGAACTCGTCCCGCTTGAGCTCGCCCACCACGTTCCTCACCGGGAGGAAGAGTTTCTCCACGGCGAAGAGACTGGAGCGGTTGATGGTCACCAGTGTGCCGCCCTCGCGGACGAAGGTGTCCAGCTCCCTGTCTCTTATAC
>WGEM01000396.1 GCA_015492755.1 Gemmatimonadota bacterium
CCTACGGAGGCACCTTCCTGGTCTTCTCCGACTACATGCGGCCCGCCATCCGCCTGGCGGCGCTCATGGGGCGCCCGGTAGTCTACGTCTTCACCCACGACTCCATCGGGCTGGGAGAGGACGGCCCCACGCATCAGCCCGTGGAGCACCTCCCGGCGCTCCGGGCCATCCCCGACCTGTGCGATATCCGGCCCGGCGATGCCGCCGAGACGGAGGTGGCGTGGCGGGTGGCCGTCGAGCGCGCCGACGGCCCCACCTTCCTGGCGCTCAGCCGCCAGAAGGTTCCGGTCCTGGATCGGGACGGGGCGTGTGCATCCGCCGAGGGGCTACGCCGGGGCGCGTACGTGCTCCAGGATGCCTCGGAGGGCAGGCCGGAGGTGATCCTCCTGGCCAGCGGCTCCGAGCTGGCGCTGGCCATCCAGGCGCGCAAGGCGCTGGAGGAACACGGGGTACCCACGCGCGTGGTGAGCTTCCCGAGCTGGTATCTCTTCGCGCGGCAGGAGGCCGCCTACCGCGACGCGGTGCTCCCCCCCGACGTGCAGGTGCGGGTGGCGGTGGAGGCTGCGTCCACCTTCGGATGGCGGCGCTGGGTGGGTGAGCGCGGCGCCGTGGTGGGCCTCGATCGGTTTGGCGCCTCCGCCCCTGCCGACGTACTCTACGAGAAGTTCGGAATCACGGCGGACCGGGTGGTGCAAACGGCGCTCGCGCTCCGCTGAGGGTACCTGCGGGGTCGGGGCACCGGCGCCCGCCGGAGGTGGGCGATGCGTCGAGGGATCGTGCTCTGCGTGGTGGCGGCGGTGGTGGACTTCGCACCGCTCTCGGCCCAGACCATTCAGGGGCGGGCGCTGGAGGAATTCACCGACGCCCCCGTGGCCTCCGTCCTGGTTCGACTGGTGGACGGAGAGGGTGTGGCGGTGGCGGTTGCCGCCACCGACTCTTCGGGACTCTACCGCGTCTCCGCACCGGCGCCGGGCATCTACCGTCTCGTGGCGGAGCGCATCGGCTACGAATCCATTCGCACCCCCCGCCTCGAGATGCGCGACAGCACGCGCACCTTCACCGTCGACCTCCTCCTTCGCAGAGCTCCGGTGCCGCTCCCGGGCCTCATCGTGCAGGTACCGCCTGCGGAGGCGGAACGCCGGATCCAGCGCATCCTCGGCCTCCGCCCCGCCTCCCTGCGGATCCGGCCGATCCATCGAGCGGAGATCCTGGCGAGTCTGGAGAAAGGCCACGACCTGGCGGCGCTGTTGCGGTGGCAGAACCTTGCCGGCCTCGCCGTCTTCCGCACCCGGGACGGTCCCTGCTTCACGCTTCGCGGATCGGGATGCCTCCCGGTGTACTTCAACGGCACAAGGTACCGGCAGAAGATCGTGGACGCGATTCCGCTGGACATGATCCACACCATCGTCGTCCTCTCGCCGCGGGAGCACGTGGCCTACATGGGTGGAGCGGTGCTCCTCTTCTCGGAGGCGTGGCTGAAGTGAATTGCCCCTGCTGCGTCGGGGCCGTAGCGTGCACGCATCCGCCACCCACACTCAGGAGCGACGCACCATGTCCGTTCTGACCCTCTGGGCCCCCATCGTGGTGGCCGCGGTGCTGGTCTTCATCGTGAGTTCCCTGATTCACACGGTCCTGGGCTACCACAACTCCGACCACGACGCCGTACCTGACGAGGACGGCCTCATGGACGCGCTGCGGCAGTTCAACCTCTCGCCGGGCGAGTATGTGGTTCCCAAGCCCCACGGCAGTGCCCACATGAAGTCGGAGGAGTTCCGCGCGAAGGTGGAGAAAGGTCCGGTGGCGATGATCACCATCTTCCCGCCCGACGCCATGACCAACATGGCACCGGCCCTCATCCAGTGGTTCCTCTACTGCGTCCTCGTGGGCGTTTTCGCCGCCTATCTCGGCTCGCGCTTGCTCGCCGCGGGTACCCCGTACCTCTCGGTGTTCCGGCTGACGGGAACCGTGGCCTTTTGCTGCTACGCCATGGCACACATGCAGCGCTCCATCTGGTTCCACCAGAAGTGGTCCACCACGCTGAAGAACATGTTCGACGGGCTGGTTTACGCGCTCCTCACCGCAGGCGCCTTCGGATGGCTGTGGCCGGAGGCGTAGGCGCTCCTCCACCTGCTAATCCCGCAATCGCGCCAGCGCGGGGGGAAGAGGCGGGACGCGGGTGACCGCGTCCCGCCTTCGCTTCCGGGTCTGCACCGGGCGCCGGTAGGTGGCCTCGGGGACGCATCCCACCCGCCGGGCCCACGCCTTCCAGGTGGCACCGTGCCCCACCGATCCGTGCTGGAGAAAGTCGGCTGCGTGGGCCATCTCGTGGAGCAGCGTATCCAGCCGCTCCGCGCCGTTGCCCTCCAGCATCAGATCCACGTTCAGCGCGATCTCCGCCACACGCCGCTGTCCCCGCAGGCGTGCAGGGAGCATGTGTCCCAGTCGGCTGCGCATCTGCCGGCTCAAGCGAAGAGGCACCCCGTCCGGCAGGACCCCACCGAACCGGGTGGCGTTCAGGTACCGGTAGAGGGCGCGCAGGTAGCGCCGCTGCCCTTCCGTTCCGCAGCACCTCGCCGGCGCCGGCGGCGTCTCCCCGCCGCACACCGCAGCGTCGACGCCTCCACATCGCGCGGCATCCAGGGCGCGCTTCAGCTCCGGCCAGCTCCGGATTCGTGCACTGGCCCGACGGGCGGCGGCGCTCCCCACGCCGCGTTCCTGGATGATGACGGCGAACGCATCCAGCAGCGGCGCCGGCGCCGATCGAAACGCCTCGTGGAGGTTGAGCGCAGAGCCTCCCCGGGTGAGCGACCAGATGGTGCTCCGGTTCCGGCGGAAGACCACGCGTCTTAGCCGCACTACGCCTCGCCGCCGCATTTCGACAAGGAAGTCTTCTGGTGAAAGCATCACTCCCACAAGGACTTACGCGATGTTGTACCGGGGTCGCGGGCCGGATCGCATCCCCTGGGGCACCGGGACCCGAAGCTACACGGAAGACACAATATGTCGCGCTGTACGCTGGTCCGCCACACGAGATGTTGTATGATGGGGTGCGAATGCTATTGCGCGGACGCCCTCGCCGGCTGTAGATAGGGATGCGTCACAGGACGTCGGTCCCTTCATCGCCCACTTCACTTTCTTTCTGGAGGATCCCGTGGCGACCAAGAAGAAATCCTCGGCCAAGAAGAAGAGCGCGGCCAAGAAGAAGCCACCCACAAAGAAAGCGGCGGGCGCGAAGAAGCGTCCTTCCCTGAAGCGGGCGCCCGCCAAGAAGAAGAGCGCCGCCAAGAAGAAGGCCGCTCCGAAGAAGAAGGCTGCCGCCAAGAAGAAGAGCGTCGCCAAGAAGAAGGCCGCCCCCAAGAAGAAGGCCGCTCCCAAGAAGAAGGCTGCCGCCAAGAAGAAGAGCGCCGCCAAGAAGAAGGCCGCTCCCAAGAAGAAGGCTGCTGCCAAGAAGAAGAGCGCCGCCAAGAAGAAGGCCGCTCCCAAGAAGAAGGCTGCCGCCAAGAAGAAGAGCGCCGCCAAGAAGAAGAGCGCCGCCAAGAAGAA
>WGEM01000397.1 GCA_015492755.1 Gemmatimonadota bacterium
GGCCGGTGGGCCTGCTCCTGGCTGCGCTGGCGCTTCTGGTTGCGTGCGGTGGGGGGAGTTCGGGTCCCGGTGCGCCGCTGCCGCCGGCCGATCCCGCCCGGCTCACGTACGCGGCGGAGCTGGGGATCGATCTCGACCAGTTCCGCCGCACCCGCTCGGGGCTCTACATCCAGGACCTCAGCGAGGGGACGGGCGCCCGCGCGAACCGCACCAGCCGGGTGTGGATCTACTACATCGGGTGGCTGCCCGACGGCACCGTCTTCGACGCGCAGATCCAGGGCGATCCCTTCCACTTCCGGCTGGGCGGGAACGAGGTGATCCGCGGGTGGAACGAAGGGATCGTGGGGATGCGCGTCGGCGGTCGCCGCCGGCTCATCGTCCCGCCGCGGCTGGCCTACGGCTCCCGGGGCAAGGGATCCGTGCCGCCGGGCGCCACGCTCATCTTCGAGGTCCAATTGGTGGACGCGAACTGACCGGCCCACACGGACGGCAGACCGGAACCGGTTCGGGTCCGGAGTCGTAGGGGAGGTGGCGTAGAGGCTCGACTCCCCACCGGAGGTTCACGGAATGACGCAACACGCTCGGCGCTCCGGCCCGGTGGGGCGCATCCTCCGTGTGGTCCTGGGGGTGGTGATGCTGTGGTGGATTCGCCCCGCTGTGGACGCCGGCGGCTCGTTTCTGGCGGGCGCCATCCTCCTCGCCGCCCTCCTGTTCGTGTTCTATCTGGCCGCCCACCTCGCGCTCACACGCTCTGACGCCAGGCCCCGCCACGCCGTAGGCGTGCTCCTCGCCGCCGGCCCGCCTGTGGCGGTGGGCGTGCTGGGGATGCCGGGCGGCGTCCTCTTCGGACGCGGTGAAGGTATCGTGGCGGCGCTGCTCTATATCGGCCTTTCGCTCCTCGTCATGGCGGCCCGCGGGGCCCGCGGGTGTGAGGTCATGGTGGTCCCGAACCTCCTCCTGCGCAGGGAGGTGTCGCTCCCGTGCCTCCTCTTCGGTCCCATCGACGCCTGGGAGGATCGCCGGCGGAGGGGAGTGGAGGGGGCCTGACCCCCGAGGATCCGGGCGCCACCCACGTCGAGGGGCTTGCCGCACCCGCCGCGTCCAGCACCCGCAGCGAGAGCGCTCGCCCGCCGCCTGCCTGGAAGTAGAGCACCTCCACGCGGTGCAGTCCCGCCGCCAGCGCGGCGTCTCCCTCGCGCGCCGACGCGGCGTGCAGGCCGTCGTGATCCACCACCGTCTCGCCGTCGATGCGCAGGAGGGCGCCGTCGTCGGAGGTGAGACGAAAGGTATAGATGCCGTCCTCGGGCACCCGGAGGTAGCCGGAGAGGCGCAGGCCGAAGCGCTCCTGGGGCGGACCCTCCGGGAGGAGGATGCCGGCGGTGCGGGTGCGGCGCGCGCCTATGCCCGCTTCCAACGCCGCCTCCACCTCCGCCACGCTGCGGAAGGAGCCCTCCACCCACACCGCCTCCAGCCCTGGGGCGAGGCCGGCAGGCTCCGGCGCCACCGTCGGCCGCAGCGGGGCCCGGGCGAAGCGGGCGCGACGCACCGCGCCCATCTGGCCGTCGGGGAGCACCATCCGTGCCGCCACCGTCACGGGCCCCTGGGCCAGGTCCAGCTCGGCGGGCCCTCGGTAGCGCCGCGACCCGGGACCCGGCTCGCTCCCGTCCAGCGTGTAGCGGATCTCGCCCGGTGCGGGCGCGGTGAGCTCCAGCCGGACGTGGTCTTCCACGACCAACCGGTCCCGCTCCAGCCCCACCACGTCGGGGATCCGGTACCGCACGCCTTCCGCGTCGAAGCGCGCCAGGTGGGTGGGCAGCCGCCGGGCGAAGTGCGCGAACGACTTGAGCTCCGGCGGGGTCCACGCCACCTCCGAGAGCGCCAGCATCCGGGGCAGCAGCATATACTGCAGATGGGCCTCGGTGGGGACGTACTCCGTCCAGAGGTTCGCCTGCGGACCCAGGATGTGGCGGGCCTCTTCGGCGGTCAGCTCCTCCGGCACGGGTTCGAAGGCATAGACCCGCTCCAGCGGCAGCATACCCCCGATGGCCAGCGGCTCCTTGTCGGGATCACCCTGGTAGTAGTCGAAGTACATGTGCGAGGTGGGCGTCATGATGACGTCGTGCCCCTGCCGGGCCGCCTCGATGCCCCCCTGGATGCCCCTCCACGACATGACGGTGGCGTTGGGGGCGAGCCCCCCTTCCAGGATCTCGTCCCACCCGATGAGACGCCGCCCGTGGCGGTTCAGGAAGGTCTCGATGCGCCGGATGAACCAGCTCTGCAGCTCGTGCTCGTCGGCGAGTCCCTCGCGCCGGATCACCTCCTGCGCCAGCGGGCTCTCCCGCCAGCGCGTCTTGGGCGCCTCGTCGCCCCCGATGTGGATGTACGGCCCCGGGAAGAGCTCCATGACCTCCAGGAGGACGTTCTGGAGGAACTCGAAGGTGGCCTCGCTGGGACAGTAGATGTCCTCCTCCACACCCCAGCGCGTCCCCACCTCGAAGGGTCCCCCGGTGCAGGAGAGCTCCGGATAGGCCGCCAGCGCCGCCAGAGAGTGTCCCGGCATCTCGATCTCGGGGATGACGGTGATGAAGCGCTCCGCGGCGTAGGCCACGATCTCGCGGATCTCCTCCTTGGTGTAGAAGCCGCCGTACGGCACGCCGTCGCCCACGTACGGATCGCGCTGTTTCCCCACCTGCGTTTCCTTCCGGAACGCCCCCACGTCGGTGAGCTTCGGGTAGCGGTCGATCCGGATGCGCCAGCCCTGGTCCTCCGTGAGGTGCCAGTGGAAGCGGTTGAGCTTGTAGCGCGCCATGAGATCCAGGTAGCGCTTGACGGCGTCGGGGCCGAAGAAGTGCCGCCCCACGTCCAGGTGCATGCCGCGGTACCCGAAGCGGGGGACGTCGCGGATGTCCAGCGCCGGGAGCACCCGGACCGCGCCTTCGCCTCCCGCCCAGAGGAGCGCCTCCAGCGAGCGGAGTCCGTAGA
>WGEM01000398.1 GCA_015492755.1 Gemmatimonadota bacterium
GTCCAGGGACGTCCAACCGGTCTCCACGCTCAGGTCGATGTCGCGCTGTCCCTCGGAGAGGGGGAGCTCCGTGGCGTCCACCGGAAAGTCGCTGCCCGGAATCTTCAATCCCAGACGCACCGCCACCGGCCACTCGTAGCCCAGCACCAGCGGACTCACACGCACGGCGGTGCGGATGTCGCCCACGCCATTGCTGAGGCTGCTGCCCGCCGGGCCTGCCACCTCGAGACGGGTGAGGGGGAGCTGCCCCCAGATCTCCACTCCCTCCGCCACGCCGTACGAGCCGGTGAGGTAGGCGGAGCGCGTCTCGAACACCGCGCCGCCGGCAAACTGGACGCGGCCCCCGAAGGGCGCGAACGACTCCGACGCCCGTGACGCCACCGCGGAGATCTGGAGCCATCCGGCCCCCGGCGGCATGGTGGAGATGGAGCCGCTCTGGGTGATGACCGGCGAGGAGTGCGGCGCGCTGCACACTGCCTGGGCCGCGACCGGCGCCGGCGTCAGGAGCGCCGCGGCAACAACCATCGCCGCGGCGCCTCGCGTCATCACGGACAGGTTGGTGCTGCGGGTACCCACACGTAACTGCATCATATACGAACCGCCCATCGGTAACACTCCGGAGAGGTCATGACGCCGTCCAGAGGTCGGTGTCGGGATAGAAGGCAGGCCAGGCAAACCAGAACGACACGAACGCCTCCGCCACCGGCTCCAGTTGCGTGCCCGCCAGCGGTCCGTCCACCGCCCGGCCGTCCATCCACCAGGTGGAGCCCGTCTCCACGTCGACGATGCGGTCGTCCTGGACGGTGAAGGTGAGCGTCTGCCCATCCACCGTGGGCCGGAAGGCCATCGCGCCCTCCCGTTCCCGCTCCCAGAACACCACGAAGGACCCCTGCGAGGTGGCGCCGCTCACCGCCGCCACCGGCCCCAGCTCGTCCAGCTCGCCGAAGGGGAAGGCGATCCCGCCCTCGCCGTCGGGAATGCCCAGGACGCGTTCCTTGGGCGGTCGCCGGCTGTCCATGGGCCCGTTGATGGGGAAGAGGAGGTCGGCGTTCTGAGCCAGGTCGTAATCGCCGTACGGATACGCCCGGTAGTCCCGGAAGTAGCCGGTGTTCGAGGTCACCACCTTCGTATCCGGATGGAGCCGCTGCCAGCCCGCCCAGTTGGTCTCCACGATGGGGATCATGGTGAGCTGGGTGCCGTCCGCCGGCCCGCACCTCGCGCCGCGCATCATCTGGGGCCAGAGCGACTGGCTGGTGTTGCGGTCGTACATGATGAGGTTCGTCTGGAAGAGGAGCCCGGACACTCCGAACTCGGCGTCGTTCACCGCCGCACGGTCGAAGGCCAGACTGGAGCCGGTGAGGGGACAGTGCGTCACCGCGATGGCGGAGTGCTCCCCGTCCAGATTCACCACCTCGTGCCACCACCCGATGTTGAGCGGGATGGCGATGGGCTGGCCCTCGAAGACGAGGCCGATGACCCGGTCGTGCTCCTCCAGGTACTCGGTGCCCGGCTCCCCGTTGAAGGCCAGCTCCGGGTTGGTGAGGGCGGGGATCCCGTCCCTGCGCTGGCCCGCCAGGATCTGGTTCTGCGGAATGCTGCACTGGACGTCGGGCCCGCCCCCGAAGGACGACACGGACTCGTCGCCGCAGGCGGCGGCGCCCGCCAGGAGCGCCGTACTGATGGCGAGTGCGGTGCGGCGCGGCACCGCGGACGGACGTAGAACCTTCATGGCATGACCTCGGTCGGGTGTTCGTGACCCTAACCGGCGCCGAAGGTTTGCGGTTCCGACTCCGGTGTGGCGGGCAGGGGTCCGGCGCCCGACACCGTCAGGGTGCGCGTCGCGCGTGCGGGAGGCAAGGCGGTGTGGGTGGCGAACTCAGAGGTCTCGCGGCCACAGCGCCACAGGGCGCCGGAGCACCACGGGACCGAAATCCCGTTCGTCCAGCGTGGCGATGGCCCGCGCCTCCAGGCGTTCCGCCACCGCCATCACCACCGCGTCCACCAGACCGAGCCGGAGATCCCCGTGGCGGGCGTCCAGTTCCCGCGCCCGCACCAGGTTGCGGGCCTCGCCCCACTCCACGGGGAACGCGCCCTCGGCTAGGTCCGCCCGGAAGGCCTCCGCCACGGCGCGGCCTATGCGCGCCGCGAAGTGATCCACTTCCGGGAGGATCGCCCACGGCAACACCCATTCCTCCCAGGTCTACTCGTAGACCCGTCGCAGCGGCTCATGCTGCTTCTGAGCACGATCGATGAGCGCCAGGATGGCGCCGGTGTCGGCGACGATCACGACGGCTCAGACCCCTGCCGGCGCAGGCGCGCACCGGTGTCCGTCACGAGGGATACCCGGATCCTTCATCCGTCTCCCAGAGGTGCTCTTCATAGCGCTCCGCCAGCTCGGGATCCTCGCTGCACCCGGCTCCCAGACTCCTGGGAAGCCGCCGCGTGGTGTGCTCCGCCACGTACGCCTGCACCGCGGCGCGGATGAGTTCCGCCGCCGGGCGGCCTTCCGCGTCGGCCAGCGCCTTGAGGCGCCGGTACGCACCCTCGTCGAGATACACGGTGGTCTTCACGGTCCTCATGGGTGCGAGAATATATGGTTGCCATATATGGCACCATTTGGTGAGCCGCCCGGATCCGGCC
>WGEM01000399.1 GCA_015492755.1 Gemmatimonadota bacterium
CCTGAAGGTGCGCCGGATCCTGCGCGCCCGGCTGGCGCAGGAGATGCGTGCCGAGGGTGACCGCTACGTGGACCGCAGCCAGCAGGAACTCTTTCAGGGAGAGTCGAAAGAGACTGAATAGGGTGAGGCCCCGGGGGAGCTGATTGCACGCGCTCCCGCCGGTGGGCATCGCGGCGCTGGCGTTTGCCGTCGGCGTCGCGACGGCTGATCCCGGCGCCATTTTCCGCGCGGCGCCGCTCCTCCTGGCCGCGGCGCTCACCGCGCCCATCTCCACATCCCGCAGGCTCACCGCGCCATGGCTGCTGGCGGCGTGCGTCGTCGCAGGTGCCGCTGCCGGGAGAGGGTCGCCGGATCCCGCGGGCTGCCCCGGGGTGGGAGGGTCTCTCCTCCGGGGCAGGCCGCTGGTGGACGCGTCTCCACAGGCCGCCGTGCCCGTCCGGCTCCCGGACGGGGGCTGCGAGGTCCGTGTCTCCCTGCGGCGAGGGCGGGTCCCCGCGGCGGCGGACGCAACCTTCTTCGGAGGGTGGCGGCGGGGGGCCCGCACGGTGTGGTTCGTGGCCGACTCGGCGCGCCTGGTCCACGAAAGTCGCGGTGCATCGGCAGGCCTCCGGTGGCGCCTGGTGGTGTGGCGCGCCGCCCTGGCACGAAGGCTGGAGCGGCTCTTTCCGGAGCGAGCTCCGCTGGTCCGGGCGCTGGTTCTGGCGCGCAGAGAGGGGCTGGACCCGCAGCTCCGGGAAGCCTTCGCACGAATGGGGATCGCACACCTCCTGGCCATCTCCGGGTTCCACGTGGGCGTGGTGGGGGGCATGCTCCTGGCGCTCGCCGGTCTGGCCAGGGCCGGGCCGCGCACCCGGCGCGCCGTGGCGGCGGGAGGCGTGGCCGTGTATGTGGCCCTCCTGGGCTTTCCCGCCGCGGCGAGCCGCGCCGCCCTGATCCTCCTGCTGGCCACCGCGGCGGGGCTGCGGCGGCGCCCGACGGACCGCTGGGGGCCGCTCACGCTGGCCTTCCTCGTGTTGCTGGCGTGGCGGCCCCGGGAACTCTTCCAGCCGGGATTCCAGCTCTCCTTCGCGGGCGCCGCCGGCCTCACCCTCTGGGCGCCGCCGCTCCGCCGGCGACTGGCGGGGTGGGAACGGTGCGCCGTCGCCCGGTGGCCCGCGCTGGCCCTCGTGCCGTCCATCGCCGCGCCGGTGGCGGCGGGCGTCGCCGCCACGGCTGCCACACTCCCGGTGGTGGCGTGGCACTTTCAGCGCGTCTCGCTGGTGGGGGTCCCCGCCACGCTCCTGGCGGCGCCCCTCGTGGCGCTGGCGGTGCCGGGCGTGCTCCTCTCGCTGGCGGCCGACGTCGTGCTTCCCCCCCTGGGCGCGTTCCTGGCAGGCGGGACGGACTGGGTGCTCGCCGCGCTGGAGACCGGAGCGCGGCGGGCCGCCGGATGGCCGCTCCTCGCCGCCGCGGTGGACCCCGCCGCACTCCTCCGGCTCAGCACCGCCTTCGTGGCGGCGCACCTCCTCCTCCTGTGGCGCGCCCCCACCGCCTACCGTGCCGCCACGCGGCGGGGGCTGGCGGCCGTGGCCGCGTGCGGGTGCCTCGTGGCCTGGCCGCTGGTGCAGGGCCTGGCGGGCCGCGGCGAGCTCCGGGTGGTTTTCCTGGACGTGGGGCAGGGTGACGCCATGGCGCTACGGACGCCGGCGGGGCGCTGGATGCTGGTGGACGCGGGTCCGGAAGGCCGGGGCGACGCGCCGCCCGCCGCGCTTCGCCACATCCGCCGCCTGGGCGTGCTGGGGCTGGAACGGCTCGTACTGACGCACCCTGACCTGGACCACGTGGGCGGCGCGGCACGTCTCCTCCGGAGCGTTCCGGTAGGACGGGTGGTGGACCCCGGCGTCCCGGCCCCCTCCGAAGCGTACATCGACGCGCTGGAGTGGGCACGCGCCCGGGGGGTGCCCTGGGTGGAGGCGAAGCGCGGCGGGCACTGGACGGTGGACGGCGTGTCGGTGCGCGTGCTGGCGCCGAGCCTGCCCTCCGGCGCATCGCCGGCAAGTGCGGCGGACACCCCGACGAACGACGCCTCGGTGGTGCTGCACGTACACTGGCGTGGCTTCGATGCGCTTCTGATGGGTGACGCGCCGGCGGCGGTGGAGCGCGAGGTCCTGGCGCTCCTGCCCGACACCGGGCGGATCGAGGTGCTCAAGGTGGGGCACCACGGGTCGGTCACCTCCTCCGACAGTGTGTTTCTGTCCCGAGTGCGCCCGCGACTGGCGGTGGTCTCGGTGGGGCGGCGGAACCGCTACGGTCATCCCGCCCCGTCGGTCCTCCGGCGGCTCATCCGCTCCAGCCATCGCGTGGTCCGCACCGACCGGGACGGTACCGTCGAGGTGCGGGTGCGGCCCGACGGCGCCATGTCGGTCCGAAGCGACGCACCGCACGGGCGGTGACCGCATTGACCCCTGCGGGGGTGCGGCGTATCGTGCGGCGCCCACGCGCGTACACGCGCCCGCAGGACCATCCCCGCCTCATCTCCCATGCTCCAGAGCCACGTCGTCACCATCTCGCGCTTCCTGGTGGAGCAGGAGCGGAAGCACCCGGAGGCCACGGGAGCGTTCACGAATCTGCTGCACGACATCGCGCTGGCCGCGAAGGTCATCGGCCGCGAGGTGAACAAAGCGGGCCTCGTGGACATCCTTGGACGCGCAGGAGACCGCAATGTCCATGGCGAGGAGCAGCAGAAACTCGACGTCTTCGCCGACCGGGTCATGTACCGCGCCCTGGACCACACCGGACTGGTCGCGTGCATGGCCTCGGAGGAGAACGAGACCTTCATCCCCATCCCGGAGAAATTCCCCGCCGGCGACTACGTGGTCATCTTCGACCCGCTGGACGGCTCGTCCAACATCGACGTCAACGTCTCCATCGGCACCATCTTCTCCATCCACCGCAAGATCACCGGCGGGGAGCGGGGCACGCTGGAC
>WGEM01000400.1 GCA_015492755.1 Gemmatimonadota bacterium
CGCACGTACTCCTCGTGGATGCTTCGCACCAGGTCGGGGCGCTCCACGTTGAGCTCGTCGAAGCATCGGTTCAGGAAGACGCCCCGCTCGTAGAGGAGCGTACCCATGGCGCCGTCGAAGACGTGCACCTTGCCGTCGGCCAGCAGCGCCCTCATTCGCCGGACTCCGGATCGTAGCCCAGGTTGGGGGACAGCCAGCGCTCCGCCTCGGCCGGCGACCACCCTTTGCGGGCGGCGTAGTCCTCCACCTGATCGCGTCTGATTCGCCCCACACCGAAGTAGCGGGCCTCGGGGTGCGCGAAGTACCACCCCGCCACCGACGCCGCGGGTCGCACCGCGCAGCTCTCCGTGAGCTCCACCCCCAGCGCGCCCGGTGCGTCCAACAATGCGAAGAGCGTGCGCTTCTCCGTGTGGTCGGGGCAGGCGGGATAGCCCGGCGCCGGCCGGATCCCGCGGTAGCGCTCGGCGATGAGCGCGGCGCCGTCCAGGCGTTCATCGGGAGCGTAGCCCCAGAGCTCCCGGCGCACCCGCTCGTGCGCCCACTCGGCGGCGGCCTCCGCCAGACGGTCCGCCACCGCCTTGGTGAGGATGGCGGTGTAGTCGTCGCCCGCCTCCTCCGCTTCGCCCGCCAGCTCCTCCACCCCCCGGCCTGCGGTCACCACGAAGGCGCCCAGCCAGTCGCCCCCGCCCGCCTCCTGCGGCCGGACGTAATCGGCGAGGCAGCGCGCCGGCCGCCCGTCCTTCGCGAACTGCTGTCGGAGGTGGTGGAGCCGGGTGCCGCCCTCCAGGACGATGTCATCACCCTCCGAGGCGGCGGGGAAGAGGCCCACCACCGCTGCGGGCCGCACCCGCGCGTCGGCGGCGAGGCGGTCCAGGAGCGCCTCGGCGTCCTCCAGGAGCCGGCGGGCCTCGCCTCCCACCTCCGGATCGTCCAGGATGGCGGGGTAGGCACCCTTCAGCTCCCAGGCCGCGAAGAAGGGGGTCCAGTCGATGTAGCGCCGGAGCGTGTCCACCGCCACGTCCAGGCGGTGGACGCCGGGGCTGGTGGGCTCCGGCGCCTCGTAGGCCGCCCAGTCCAGGCGGAGCCCGCGCGCCCGCGCCTCCTCCAGCGGAAGGAGCGGCGCGCGGTGACGCCGCCCCGCGCGGCGCTCCCGCTCCCGCGCGTAGTCCGCCCGCACCTCCGCCAGGAAACCGGAGCGGGCGCCGGCGTCCAGAAGCGCCGCCACCACACCCACCGCCCGGGACGCGTCCAGGACGTGCACCACCGGTCCCGAGTAGCGGGGTTCGACCTTCAGCGCGGTGTGCGCCCGCGAGGTGGTGGCGCCGCCGATGAGCAGCGGCTGACGGTAGCCCAGTCGCTCCATCTCCTCCGCCACGTGCACCATCTGGTCCAGGGAGGGCGTGATGAGGCCCGAGAGGCCCACCACGTCCACCTCCCGGGTGCGGGCCACCTCCAGGATCCGGTCGGCGGGCACCATCACCCCCAGATCCACCACCTCGTAGCCGTTACACTGCAGCACCACACCCACGATGTTCTTGCCGATGTCGTGGACGTCGCCCTTCACGGTGGCCAGGAGCACCCGTCCCTTGTGGGTCCGTTCCGTCTGCTCCGCCTCCAGGTACGGCACCAGGTACGACACCGCCTTCTTCATCACCCGGGCGCTCTTCACCACCTGCGGAAGGAACATGCGTCCGGATCCGAAGAGGTCACCCACGCGGTTCATCCCGTCCATCAGCGGCCCCTCGATGACGTCCAGCGCCCGTGGGACGCGCTGCCGGGCCTCCTCCACGTCCTCCTCGATGTAGGCGTCCACACCGTGCACCAGCGCGTGGACGAGACGCTCGGCCACGGGGGCCTCCCGCCACTCCAGGTCCTCCTCCAGCCGCCGGTGCGTACTCCCCGTGCGCTCCTCCGCGATGCGGGTGAGCACCTCCGTGGCGTCGGGGGTGCGGGCGAAGAGCACATCCTCCACCGGCCCCAGGAGCTCCGGCGGGATCTCGTCATAGACCGGGAGCGCACCCGCGTTGACGATCCCCATGTCCAGCCCCGCCGCGATGGCGTGGTACAGGAAGGCGGCGTGCATCGCCTCACGCACTTCGGGGGATCCGCGGAAGGAGAAGGAGACGTTGCTGATCCCTCCCGAGGTGAGGGCGTAGGGACACGCCTCCTTGATTCGCCGGACAGCCTCGATGAACCACACCGCGTAGTGGTCGTGTTCCTCCATCCCCGTGGCCACCGCGAAGACGTTGGGATCGAAGATGATATCCTCGGGGGGGAACCCCTCCTCCGTGAGGATCCGGTACGCCCGGGTGCAGACCTGCACGCGGCGCTCCACCGTGTCCGCCTGACCCTCCTCGTCGAAGGCCATGACCACCGCCGCGGCTCCGTAGCGCCGCACCAGGCGCGCGCGCCGGCGGAAGGCCTCCTCGCCGTCCTTCAGCGAGATGGAGTTCACCACGCCCTTGCCCTGCAGGCACTTGAGCCCCGCCTCGATGACCGCCCAGTCGCTGGAGTCGATCATCACCGGCACGCGCGCGATCTCCGGCTCCGCGGCCACCAGCTTCAGGAAGTGCTCCATGGCGGCCGCTGAGTCCAGCAGGGCGTCGTCCATGTTCACGTCGATCATCTGGGCGCCGCCCTTCACCTGCTCGCGCGCCACCTCCAGCGCGGTTTGGTAGTCTCCCTCCCGGATGAGCCGGGCGAAGCGCCGGGACCCGGTGACGTTGGTGCGCTCCCCCACGTTCACGAAGAGGGAGTCGGGGCCGATGGTCAGCGGCTCCAGCCCCGCCAGGCGCGTCCGCCGCGGAAGCTCCGGAGGACACCGGGGCGCGATGTCCGCCACCGCGTCGGCGATGGCACGGATGTGGTCGGGCGTGGTGCCGCAGCAGCCGCCTACGATGTTCACCAGCCCGGCGCGGGCGAACTCACGCGTCACCTCCGCCATGTGTTCGGGCGTGTCGTCGTACTCGCCGAACTCGTTGGGAAGGCCTGCGTTGGGGTAGCAGCTCACCGGGACGGGCGCCACGGCGGCCAGCTCCTCCAGGTGCTCGCGCATCTGGTCGATGCCCAGCGCACAGTTGAGTCCCACCGAGAAGAGCCCTGAGCGCCGGCCGGGCCCCGGCTGCACGCCGTGCGCCACCGACACGTAGAAGGCCTCCGGCGTCTGACCGGAGAGGGTGCGGCCGCTCCGGTCGGTGATGGTGCCGGAGACCATCACCGGGAGGTCCAGCGCCGTCTCCTCCAGCGCGCGGGAGATGGCGAAGAGCGCCGCCTTCGCGTTGAGGGTATCGAACGCCGTCTCCACCAGGAGCACGTCGGCGCCCCCCTCCATGAGCCCCAGCGCCTGCTCACGATACGCCTCCACCAGCTCGTCGAAGGTGACGTTGCGGGCGGCGGGGTCGGAGACGTCGGGGGAGATGGAGGCGGTACGGTTGGTGGGGCCCAGCGCGCCGGCCACCCACCGGTGTCTCCCGGGCTCCCGAGCCTCCGCTTCGTCCGCCGCCGCGCGGGCCAGCCGGGCGGCCTCACGGTTCAGCTCACGCGCCAGGTCCTCCAGGCCGTAATCCGCCAGCGAGATGCGGTTGGCGTTGAAAGTGTTGGTCTCGATGAGGTCGGCGCCCGCCTCCAGGTACGCCGCGTGGATCCCCCGGATGAGACGGGGCTGCGTGAGGCAGAGCACGTCGTTGGCGCCGGCCAGCGCGGTGTGCCACTCGGCGAAGCGCTCGCCCCGGAAGTCCTCCTCCGTGAGCCGTTCACGCTGGATGATGGTGCCCATGGCGCCGTCCAGCACGAGGATGCGGCTACGCACTGCCTCGTCCAGGGCCGCCTGGCGGGCCTGCCTGCCCGAAGGCTTGCGGGTGGGAGATGTGGACACTTCGCCTCGCAACAGAAAACGCCCCGTGCGCGGGAGCGACAGGGCGGTGGTTTTTTAGCTCGTTCGCGGAGCGCCGTGGCGTCCGCGGGCCGCAATACACCTCAAATCGCCCGAACCGGATTGTGCCGGGCGCCCCCTCCGGTGAAGGGAGCACCCGGCATGCAAGCTATCATGCGCGGAGCCACGACGCCACCATGCGCGGAGTGCCGGGTGTACCGTGCCCCGTCAGCGCGAGAACCAGTAGCTCACCTTGATCATGAACACGTCATCCGCCGGCGCCCCGAAGAGGTCCTCCATGTCGCGCCCGAAGCGGAAGGAGCCGTCCCGCAGGAAGTCGTTGCGGCCCTGCGACCACACCAGGAAGAGCGTGGAGCCCGGCCGGTACTCCCAGCGCAGCACCGCGTTGGAGCGGAACTGCCGGAAGTTGAAGTCGGGGTTCCCGATGGTGACGGGGCCCTCCTCCAGATCCAGTGTGACGCGGTCGCCCTCCGGCGTCGCCGCCACCGGTGCAATCCGCTGGTCGTAGCGCTCCGCACGGGGGTCGGTGACCCGCTTGAAGTCGGTGTAACGCCCTCCGCTCACGAAGGGCTGCGCGTAGAGTTGGAGGGAGAGCGTGGGCGTGAAGGCGAAGTCCACACGGGTGGTGATGCCCACGGTGGTCTGGTGGATTCGACCGAAGAGGTAGGTGGCGTCTCCGCCGCTCCCCAGCCGGCCGATCCACTGGAGATCGTCCACGTTGCGATGGACGAACGTCCCCACGCTGAAGGTGGCGCGCCCCGAGGGGCGGATCCGGAGGTTCGGGCTCACCCCCAGCGACCACGAGTCGCTTTCCGGGCGCACGTTGCCGAAGGTGTTGACCCGCAGGTGCACCGCCTTTCGGCTGTCGGTGGCGAACCCGCCCCAGAAGTTGGTCTGGGCTTCCCGCTTCATGAGCGGCCCGCCGCGCAGCAGCCCGTCGCTGTAGGCTTCGAACTCCCGGTTCACGCCGAACCAGCCGTTCCAGAAGTTCTTGAGCTGGAAGTTTGCGTTCAGGTTTCCGCCTGTCCCGATCCGGTCACCATCGTAGTTCCAGACCTGCCAGCCGTTGAAGTTCAGGAACCAGTTCCGGAAGGGGCCCTGAGGGGAGGTGTGGTGGTAGCCGAGCCAGCCCCAGTGCACCAGGAAGTCGGCGTCGCGCAGAAAGCCCAGGTCGTTGGTCTCGAAGCCCGGCGTCCGTGTCTGGATCCCGGTGCCCACCCGCCAGGGGCTTCCGGCGAACTTGCTCACCGCCAGATTCGCGGACGCCCCGCTGAGGCTGGTGCGCTCCGGATCGTAGCGGACGTGGCCGGCGTCGGGGCGCTGGAAGTAACGCGCCGGGGCCCGCTGGACGCGTGCAATGGCGTCCGCGCTTCCCTCCACCCGGGAGGCCAGCACGTATCCGCTCACCTGCCAGGTGTCGCCCCGGAACCGGTGCCGCACGTCCAGCCCGCCAGCGTAGGCGGCGCGGTTCAGGGCGTGGGCGTCGGCCACCTCGCGGTCGCGACGCGTCGCCGTGGCGATGATCCCCACCGCCGAGCGGCCCTCGCGGAGGTCCTTCTGGAGCCTCAGGACGCCGTAGTTGGTGAGGGGCTCGACGGGCACCTCGTGAGGCTCACCCGCCGCCGGTGCGACGCGGGCGCGTTCCTCGGCGGTCACCGCGTGCAACGCGCCCACCGACCACCCGCCTGCGGTCTTCCCCGAGAGCTTCCAGGCGCCGAGGATCGTGGTCTGGTCGTCCGCCTCGGTGTAGCCGCCCTCGGGGTCGGCCCGGCCCTGCGGTGCCCTGCCGATGCGCCGCGAGTAGAAGAGCGATTCGTTGGCGTCGTCGCCGTCGCCCAGAGCGATGGAGAAGTTGAAGATGCTGGATCCCTCCAGGAAGAAGGGCCGCCGTTCGGGGAAGAAGGTCTCGAAGGCGGTGAGGTTCACCTGGGCGGGATCCGCCTCCACCTGGCCGAAGTCAGGGTTGATGGTGACGTCCAGCGTGAGATCGGAGGTGACGCCGTACTTCAGGTCGGCACCCACTGTCCCGGCGGTGGCGTTTCGCTCATAGAAGGGGTTGGCGTCGTCGCCGGGCGCTCGCCGGAGTCGCGCCAGCGAATAGGGTAGCACCTCGAGGCGCCGGGGCGGCTCGAGGCCCCGTAGCCCCCGGAGCTCGCCGAACTTCGAGACGATCCCCCCGCTGGCGCGGGTGGTGGGCGCCCAGACGTCCAGCTCCTGCTTCCGCGCGATCTCGCGCATGAAGTTGATGCCCCAGGTCTGTTCCGGCGCGTCGCGGAAACGGAGTTGCGAGTACGGGATCCGGAACTCGGCGGTCCATCCCTCCTCGTCCACGGTGGTGGCCACGTCCCACACCGCGTCCCAGCCGTCGTCCTCCTCCACGTCGTCGAACCGGTAGACGTCGTACTTCACGCCCACCGGGTTCACGACGAATTGAAAGGCGGTGCGGCGGTCGAAGTAGGAGTCGATGACCACGCCCACCAGATCGGAGTGGGAGGGTTGATCCCTCCGGGTGAGCTGGCCGACGATCTCGTGGGGCTGGGAGTCGTAGGCGCGGATGGCCACGAAGAGCGCGTGGGCGCCGTAGAGCACACGCGCCTCCGTCTTCTCGGTGGCCGGGGCACCCTCGTCCGGTTGGAACTGGACGAAGTCCGCCGCCACCTGTGCGGCGGCCCACTCGGGCTCGTCCAGGCGCCCGTCGATATCCATGCGCGCGTCGTCCACCCGCAGCGCGTGCAGCGCAGGCGGCGCCCCGCTGCAGCATCCCGACACCACGCGCGCTCCCGCGCGGACCTGCGGGTCCGCCGACGTCTCGTCACGCCCCTGGGCGCTTCCGGGCCCGGGAAGCGTTAGAATCAGGGCGCCCGCCAGAAGTACAACCCCCACACCGCTCATGCGCACACGATCCTCACCCATCGTACCCCCGTCGCTGAAAACCCCTCGTCCTCCCCTCCCCGTCGTCGGTGCCGGAGGAGGTTCCCGTCGCTCGCCGTCCCGTACGAGACCCGGCGGCGTCCGGTTTCGTGGCCGCCGGCGGGCGCGGTGCGGCAACCCGAACCAAGCACCGCGCGCCCTCAGGAGCGTGAGATGATGCGCGACGAAGCGCGTCCGCTACTGGCGCGGACCTTCTTCAAGGGGCACGGCCTGGGCAACGACTATCTGGTGTTCGAGGCGGGGAGCGGGTGGCGGGCGGACGCGGCGGCGGTGCGCGCGGTGTGCGCGCGCCACAGCGGGGTTGGAGCCGACGGCGTCGTGGCGCTCCTCTCGGGGGACGCGCCCTTCCGCCTCGCCATGTTCAACCCCGACGGAGGCGCCTTCGAGCGCAGCGGAAACGGGTTGAGGATCGTGGGGGCCCATCTGCACCGCACCGGACGCGTGCATATCGGAGAGGCGTTCGCGGTGGAGGTGGGGGGAGACCTCGTGAGGATGTGCCTGCACGGCGTGCGGGACGGGCGCTTCGACATCTCCGTGGAGATGGGCCGGGCCCGCACCGGCGCCGCGGCGGTAGGGCTGGATGCCCGAGCGCTGGATGCCGACGGACGGTTCGCCGGCCCTGACGGAACGCCGCTGGAGGTGGTGCCCGTCTCGGTGGGAAACCCGCATCTGGTGGTGCTCGCCCAGGGGGTCGACGAGGCCCGGCTGGAGGAGCTCGGCCCCTACCTCGTGGCCCATCCAGCGCTGGAGGCCGGCGCCAACGTTCAGCTGGCGGAGGTCACGGGGCCCGGGGAGGCCTTCGCCCGGGTATGGGAGCGAGGGGTGGGGCCCACCACCGCATCCGGGACCAGCGCGTGCGCGGTGGCGGTGGCGCTGGTCCACACCGGACGTGCGAGGCCCGGTGCGCTACGGGTCCGGATGCCGGGCGGTGACCTCCACATGGAGGTCACGGAGGAGCTGGACGTAACGTTGCGCGGACCGGTGGAGGCGGTGATGGAGGGCGTCTGGCTGGGGCATGCCCGATAGGCGTTTAGGCTGCGCTCTACCAGCGAAAGACACACGCCGGTGCCGTCACGTGCGCACGCGCACCAGGAGCACGAGCGCCGCGACGAAGAAGAGGAGGTTGGGGAGCCAGGCCGCCGTCAACGGCGAGATCGCCCCGGCCTCCCCCAGCGCGCCGGCGATCTTGAAGGTGAGCAGGTAGAGGATCACCGTGCCCAGCGAAACGCCGATCCCGAAGGCCGCGCCACCGCGCTTGTTGCTGGTGGCCAGCGGCGCGCCGAAGAGGATCACCACGAAGGTGGCCACGGCGATGGAGAGCTTCTGCTCCTTCTTCACCAGGAGCTCTTTCGCGTTGCCGCCGGTGCGCTGGATGATCTCGGCGAAGTGGTCGATCTCGCGGTAGGTCATCTCGTCGGGCTCCAGCGGCTTCTCCAGGAGTTCCACCGGTCGCTCGGCGATCCCCGCCATCCGCATCCGCTCGAACTCCACGGTGCGTTCGGTGGAGTCCGGCGAGAGCGTCCGCAGGTAGCCCCGCTCCAGCGTCCACCCGTGGATGGAGTCCCACCGGGCGGCCTCGGCGAGGACGTGGAGGCCCGCGTGTCCGTCCGCCGGCGGGCGCTCGATGATCACCGAGGTCATCCGCCCGTCGGTGGCGGTGAGGCGACCCACCTGCCAGGTGAGGCCGTTCTCCGACCTGTACACGAAGTCGGAGCGGAACGTCCGTCCCGGCGCCTCCTGCCGCAGGATCTGTCCCGCGATTCGGTTCCCCCGGGGGACCACTTCCGTGAGGGCCAGCGCCACCGCGGTGAGGATCACCCCCAGGATGAAGAGCGGGAGGACCACCCGGTGAAAGGAAATCCCACCCGCCTTCGCCGCCACGATCTCTCGGTGCGTCGTCATCCCGTGGACGGTAAACACCGTGGCGATGAGCGTGGCGATGGGGAAGGACCACTCGATGAAGAGCGGGAGCTGGTAGACGTACGCCTGTGTCACCTCCCAGGCGGTGAGACCCCGGTCGATGTACTGATCGAGATTCTCGGTGATGTCGCCCACCACGAATAGGATGGGGGCCGCCGCCAGACACAGCACGAAGGTGCGGAAGAAGGAGACCACCACCAGGCGGTCCAGGATGCGGATCATCCCGCCGCCTCCACCGCCGGCTCGGGCGCTCGCCCACGCCACCGCATGCGCAGCCGCTCCACCAGTCCGTCCAGCGCGCCGCCCCGCAGCGAGATCTGGGTCCGCGCCATCCGCGCCGCCAGGAACGCGCCGATGAGGAAGAAGATGACGTTGGCCATCCACATGGTGAGCGCCGGGTCGGCGATGCCGCGGTCGGACATGGACTCGCCGCCGATGAGGCCGGCCCAGTAGATGGCGGTGATGGTACTGGAGGCGGCCACCACCATCCCGATCCCACCCTGCGGAAAGCGGATGGCCAGCGGGGGCGCCAGGAGCGTGAAGATGAGGCACGCCACCGCGATGGCCAGCTTCTTGTGGATCTCCACCTTGTACCGGTTGGCGGTCTGGCGCAGCGCCAACCCGCGCGACGCCCGTGTCCGCGCGGTGATGACGATCCCCTGCGTCACGGGATCCCGGGAGAGGATCGACGCGCCGTCGCCCAGCATCGCCACCTCTCCTCTGATCTGCTGGGCCTGGAGTTCCCGCAACGCCACCGAGTCCTCGGGTGTGGGGAGCCCCAGCGCCAGGCGTACCGCCTGGAGTGACTTCTCGCGCATTTCCGCACGCACCGAGTCCAGCTCCGCCTCCCGCCTCGCGGCATTTTCGGCCAGCATGGCGAAGCCCATCTCGCGGTCGGAGCGCTCGGTGCCGCCGAACCGGCGTTCCAGCTCGTTGCCCACGCCCCGGAGCGGGACGATCTGCTTCGTGAAGTAGAGGCGCTGGAACCCGCCGATTCGGTCGCTCTGCACCTCGTGGACCACACCGTCGTACAGCGTCAGGTAGAGGTCCGTCCGGTTCTCGTTGAACGCCATCTCACCGCGGGCGGCGTAGGTGGTACGGCGGCGCACCGGGTTGTTGGCGTCGAAGATAGTGACCTCCTCCAGCTCGTTGGTCACCGGGTCGATGCGTCGGGCGGTGAGGAAGTACGTGTCCATGCCCGACTCGGTCTTGATCTCGTTCACCACCTGCTCGCGGAGATCGAGGGTGGGGCTCTTGCGACCGATGTCCACCATGAGGTTCTTTAGGCGGTGGTTCGCCTCCGGGAGGACCCGATCGTTGAAGTAGAGCATGAAGGCCGTGAGGCAGAGCCCCATGGCCAGCATGGGCACCATGATCCGGGCGGGGCGGACACCGCCGGCCGAGAGGGCGGTGATCTCGTTCGAGGTGGTGAGGTCGCTGAACACGTACAGGACCGCCGCCAGCACCGAAATCGGGAGGGACAGCGCGACCGTATGAGGTAAGGACAACACCAAAAACTCCACCACGACCGTCCAGGGCAGTCCCTTTCCGACGAGCCCCTCGACGCGCTGTGCCACGGCATTGAGGAAGATGAGGCCCGTCAGCGCCGTGAGAGCGAAGAGGAAAGGGCCGATGTGGACCCTGATCAGGTATTTCGTGATGACTCGCAAGCGCATCGCTGCGTCGTACAACCTCGGTTGGGGCTCCAGCGCTCCCGGCTCCGCAACGGGTGGAGCGGACGGCGGCTTCGGGCCGGATCGGGCATTCCGGGCACTCCCTACACCGCGTACCCGCCGCGTGTTCGCCGGCTGACCCGTCTGCCGTGACCCTCCTCCTCCGCCTCCTCCTGGTCACCGGGCTGCTCGCGCCCGCCGGAGATCCGTCCGGGTCGCGCCCGGGCGTGGCGGCGACGCCGACTTCGCCGCTTCCCGCCGACACCGTCCTCCGCCCCGACCTGAGCCGGCTCCCGGCGGCGGTGCGCGCCGGGCTGGCGGCCTCACCCGACGAGCCCCACGTGCGCCTGGGCCTCCGGCGAATCCCCGTGGGGGAGCGCGTCGGGGAGCGGGCCCCTCCGCCGCCGCTTCCGCCCGGCGTGCCGGATCCGTCGCTCCTGCGGCGGATCCGGGGCCCGCGACTGACCCCGCTTCCGCCGCTGCGGGCACCCGAGCTCGTGGACGCACTCCTGCGGGCGCAGGCGCGCCGGGTGGGGGCGGGCGGAGCCTCGCGAGCGGTGTTTCTCCCGCCGCTCACGCCCCGGCAGCCGGCCGTGCCACCCGCGCCCGAGGGCCAGGAAGGTCCGCCGCGATTCCGGACCGAGTACGCGGACCTCGCCCTCAACGTCACCAGTCGCATGGAGCTCGGGGGAGCCTGGACACGGTTCCGGCCGTGCGACGAGCAGTTCCGGGTGAGTTGCAATCCCAACCTCATCCCTCAGCTCAGCCCGGACACCCGATTCGGCGTGCAGGTGGAGGGGACCATCGCCGACCGGGTACGGGTGGACGTGGACTTCGACCAGTCGCGGGAATTCGACGCGGCCAATCGCATCAACATCTTCTACGAGGGTGCCGAGGACGACGTCCTGCGGCGCCTGGACGTGGGGGACGTCACCTTCGCGCTCCCGCGCTCCCGCTTCCTCACCGAGGGAATCCCCGCCGGGAACTTCGGCTTTCAGGCGGAAGGTCAGTTGGGCCCCCTGGACTTCCAGGCGGTCTGGGCGCAGCAGCGCGGCGACGTGAATTCCCGGGTGTTCCGTCTCACCGGGGTGGGCGATCAGCGCACCTTCGTGCAGGACGACACGCTGGCGCTGGACGACGCGGATTACGTGCGGGGGCAGTTCTTCTTCGTGGTGGATCCCGCGCGCATCGACGACTACCCCCACATCGATGTGCTGGATCTGGACGCATCCTCGGCACCGGCGCCGGTGGCGCCCGGTGTGGAGCCCATCCAGCTCTATCGCTTCGAGGCGGACCCGGTCTTTCGCCAGCAGGTGGAGGGATACATCCAGGCGGACGCGGTGGCGGAGAAGGACGGGGTGCGCGTGGTGGAGTCGGGCTGGTTCCGCTACCTGCAGCCCGGGGTGGACTACTTCGTGCACCCGTCCGGGCTCTGGGTGGCACTGCGCGCTCCCCTGGCCAGGGATGAGATGCTGGCGGTCACCTACATCACCGCCGTCGGCGATACGGTGGGCGATTACAATCCCGAGCGGATCCACAACCTGGGCGGCCGGCCGGTGCTCAAGCTGCTGAAGGCTTCCGGGGCCAACCACCAACCCGGTCGCCCCACGTGGGACTACGAGATGCACCAGGTCTACCGCGTGTCCAGCTCCCCCGACGTGGAGGAGGGCTCGGTGGACCTCGTGGTGTCATTGGGTGAGCCCTCCGCCGGGCGCACCTTCAAGCGGGCACCGGACGGTCGCGACATCACCTACCTGCGCCTCATGGGCGTGGACGAGGAGGCGCCCATCGACGCGCTGGATCCCGCCTTCGTCTACACGCCCGCGCGGGAGCTCTTTCAGGATCAGCCCCCGGTGCAGGGAACGTTCGTGGTCTTCCCCACGCTGCGCCCCTTCCTGGAGCCGCCGCCGGTGCCGTCGCTGGGGTTGGAAGCCGAAGACACGAGGCGCATCCTGGGCGAGGACGCCAACGCGCGCATCTACGAGGAGGTGGATCCCTTCGAACGGGAGAACGCCGGCCGCTTCCGCCTCACGCTCTCCTACCGCCTTCGCAGTCAGGGGGTGATCAGCTCCTTCTCGCTGGGCGCCTTCGGCATCCGGGACGGGAGCGAGCGGATCTACCTGGGTGACCGTCTCCTCGTCCGCGGCGTCGACTACCAGATCGACTACGACGTGGGGCAGGTGACGCTCCTGGAGCCGGAGGCGCTCTTCGCGTCCGCCCCCGAGGCGGCGGTACGCGCCACCTGGGAGCAGCGCTCGCTCTTCCAGGTCTCGCCGACGCAGGTCTTCGGGTTCCGCACCCATACCGCGCTGGGCGAGCGGGGCGGCCTGGACGTGCTGGGCCTCTACCGCTCGGAGCGCACGGTGGTGACGCGTCCCATCCTGGGCACCGAACCCGGCGCGGTGCTCCTGGGGGGGGTGAGCGGGTCCATCGAGACGGACATCGACTGGTTCGACCGCATCCTGGACGGCGTGCCGGGCCTGCGACCGGGCGGGCAGAGCACCTTCTCGGTGCGGGGAGAGCTGGCGGCGAGTCTCCCCAATCCCAACACGCGCGGGCGGGCGTTCCTGGACGACTTCGACGCCACGGCGCAGCTCCCCGTGTCGCTCCTGGCGTCGGAGTGGGTGCGGGGGAGTCCCCCATCGCGCAGGGACGGCGCCGAGGGTGTGCTCCCTCCGTCCCTCACACCAGCCAACGCGGCGTCGCTGGTATGGCAGCATCGGTGGGTGGTGGAGTCCATCCTGGGGGACAGCGTCGGGGTGCACGAAGGCTTCTTTCCCCGTACCGATCTGGATCGCCAGATCCGGCTGGCCGGCGCCGAGCTGAGGGAGCCGGGGCTTCTCGTCTCCTTCGGAGGGAGCCGTGACGGGACTCCGGCCTGGCGTTCCATGACCACCGCTCTCTCGCCCGTGGGGTTGGACCTCACCAAGACGGAGTTCATCGAGTTCTACGCCGCCGGTGGCGAGGAACTCACGCTGGTGCTGGATCTGGGCACGGTGAGCGAAGATGCCTTCTTCCTGGATGACGCCGGCAATCCCTCCGGCGTTCGCGCCGCCGACGGCAAGCCGTGGGGGCAGGGGATCCTGGATCTCGAGGCCGACCCGCGCCGAGGCGAGATCTGGAGCGACGAGGCGGACGATCGGGGGGTGTGGGACGAGTCGTGCCG
>WGEM01000401.1 GCA_015492755.1 Gemmatimonadota bacterium
CCCGCACCCGCGCCCCGGCATGGGAACAAGTGTTTCACTCTGAGAAACGAATGTTCCTCAAAGCCCCACAAGGATTTTCAAGGTACTAAGGGCGGGGCGCGCTTCGCCAGACTCAGATGTTTCCGGGAGCGGTGTCGGAGGAGGGCTCCGGCACCTCCACCACCGGTACCACCAGGCGGACCGCACGGCGGTAGAAGACGTAGTTCCAAGCCCAGTTGAGGAGCACCAGGACGCGGTTCCGGAACCCCACGAGCCAGGCGATGTGGATGGTGAGCCACAGGATCCACGCCGCGAATCCCCCGGAAGGCGCGGCCCATCACGTGGGCCACCGCGGCGTTCCGTCCGATGACCGCCAGCATCCCCGGATCCCGGTAGGTGAAGGGGCGGAGCGTCCCGCCGGTGAGGGAGGCGAGTGCGTTCTCGGCGGCCCGGCGCCCCTGCTGGATGGCCACCTGCGCCACCTGCGGAAGCGGCCGGCCGTGCGCGTCCTCCAGAAGCCTGTCCGAGTAAGAGAGCGGGCCGCGTTGGGCGTGCCACGGCCCCGAATCCTAGACGGCGCGACGACGGCGTAGCCCAAGCTACGTCCAGGAGCGCCAACGACGGAGGCGGGGCCGTGCCGCGCCCAACCCACAACCTTGGAGGTCTCTGTGCTGCATGTGGACGGGCACATGGTGGGTTCGCGGTTGATCCATCGTCGCTCCTCCTCGCCGTAGCGCCGCTACGCCTCGTCGGCGCTCCTTGACTGAACACGCGAACGCACCACGTGCGCGGCCCACTCCTTTACTCGGACAGGCTCCTGGGTAGGCAGGTCCCCCACCACGAAGACGTCCTCGACGCCTTCCACCCGGAGATAGGGATCCACCCGGACCCGTCCGCCCGGACCCACGGGCAGTCCCCACCCCGCGGCCCGGGGGTCGCCCCGGATCCCGGCGGTCCACACCACCGTGTCGGTGGGGAGGTGCGTTCCGTCCTCCAGCTCCACGCCCGAGGTGCGCACCCGGCACACGCGCGCGTCAGTGCGGACCCTCACCCCCTTCGACGTCAGCCGTCGCTCGGCATAGGCTCCGAGGCGCTCGGGCAGCGTGGGGAGGAGCCGCCCTCCCGCCTCCAGGAGGTGGATCGTCACCTCCTCCGTGCCGATGCGGGGATAGTCCCTCCGGAGCGGCCCGTAGATCAGCTCCGCCAGAGCCCCTGCGAACTCCACGCCGGTGGCGCCGCCCCCCACGATCACGAAGGTGAGGAGGCGCCGGCGCTCCGCCAGGTCCGTGCACGCATCCGCCACTTCGAATCGTGTGAGCACGTGGTGACGCAGCGGCACGGCCTCGCTCATCCACCGCAGCGGGAAGGCGTGTTCCTCCGCACCCTCCACGCCGAAGAAGTGCGGCACGCTTCCCGGCGCCAGGATCAGGCGGTCATACGTGATGACGCCGCGGCGCGTGTGCACCAGGTGGTGCTCCGGATCGACGGCCGTCACCTCCGCCATGCGCACCGTCACATTCGGGGCACGCCGGAAGACGGCGCGCACCGGATGGGCGATATCGCTGGGCACCAGCTCGGCTGGCGGCCACCTGGTAGAGGAGCGGGACGAAGGTGTGGTAGTTGTTCCGCTCCACCAGCACCACCTCCACCGCTCTCCCGGCCAGCGTGCGGGCAGCCCACAGGCCTCCGAAGCCCGCACCCACGATGACGACGCGGGGAGGCGCCACAGAGCGTTCATCCGTTGCGGGCATGACTGCAAGGGACGCCTGTGGGCCCGGCAAGGCAAGGGCCGGACCGACGCCACGACGTCCCAACGCGACATGGGCCGGCCCACCGTCCGCCCCGAGCTTCCACCATGCCTGACCACACTCCTACTCGCCCCGGCGCCGCGATGCGCCCCGCGCTGGTCCTCGTCACGATGGCCTGTCTCCCGTGGGGGGTCTACCTCATGGGCCGCACGAAGCCGTGGGAGCCTCACAGATGGGCCCGGTGGGCCGTGGTCCGTGCCGGAGCCGAGGACCTCACGACTCGGGGTGTCGTCCTCCAACGGTTCGCCAACGACTGCGGACCTGCAGCTCTGGCGAATCTCCTGCGCGCCACCGGCCGGAAGGCTCCGTCGCTGGATTCGCTCTCGAAGCTCAGCGGGCTCCGGCCCACCGGTACCACAGCGTCGGCGCTCGTACGCGCCGGAGAAGCGCTGGGGATGGAGCTGGAGGTTCTCCGCCCCCCGGCACTGACACAGGTCAACCCACCGTATATCGCGTGGGTGCGGCAGAGCCACTTCGTCGTGGTGGCGGCGCGCCTGTCACGGGATCGCCTCCGGATCCTGGATCCCATGGTGGGCGGCTACACGGTCGAGCGCAGTCGCTTCGCCCGAATGTGGTCAGGTGTCGTCATCCATCCCGTCCCACCCTCAACCACGGAGCATGAACCATGACCCCTCGACTCAGACGCGGGCTCGTCCCGTCCGTCGCCTTCGCCTTTCTCACCACGCTGTTGCTGACCGCCGCCTCCCCGCCACCTCAGGTGCAGGCGCAGGAGGATCCCGGGGTGGTGGTCTCGGTGGAAGGGCGCGGCTTCTTCCAGATCCTGGCGTGCGTCGGCTGCGTCGGCTTCGGCGTATCCCTGGTCATGCAGGGGTGGCCCGCCATCCTGGCGGCTGCCGCCACCAACGGATCCACCATCGCCGTCCTGAGCTGCGCCGGCATGTGCGCAGCAGCCCTCACCGACTAGGGAGGTCCGCCATGACACACGTCAAACGCCGCGTCGTCCGGCACTTCGCCCTGGTTCCGCTCCTTACCGCCCTCGCGCTCACTGTCCTCTCGTCCCCCGCGCTCCTGCAGCCGGTCCCCGGAGGTGCGATTCCACAAGCCGAAGCGGTGGTGGAAGGACAGGGCATCCTGGAGAAGATCGGGTGCCTGGGCTGCGCTGCCGCCATTATCGGCGGCGGCGGCGCCAGCATCCTCGGACTGGTGGCCATCCTCGGCGCCAATCCCGAGGTCGTCTACCTCTGTGGGGCGGCGTGCCTCCTCGCATTCGGGGCCGGCGACTGAGGGTGCCGGGTCTGCCCGTCCCGTCTGGCCGCGGGAAGGCAGCGGCGGTCCTCGGACTCGTCGCGGTGGCAGGGGGTGCCGTCGTCCTCTCCGGCGGCGGCACCCCGCAACGCCCGCCGCTTCCTCCCTGGGAGATGCCGGCGGTCTCCGGAATCCTCGGGGATCGGCCCTGGAGGTCCGCCCTCGACCTGAGGGGTCCTGCGCTCCTGGTGTACGTCGATCTGGCGTGCCCCGCCTGCCGGGTGGAACTCCAGCGGCTCCGGGAGATGCCGGACGCTGCGCGGTCCGTGTGGCTCGTGACCGGCCCGGGCCGCGATACCTCCGGTTCGGACGTGGTGCCCCGGGCCCTCCGGCACCGGCTGGTCCGGGACGTTCATGGACAGATCGCCCGGACTCTGGGCATCGGGGCAGTCCCCACCACCTTCGGGATCGATGCTGCGGGCGTCGTGCGTCTTGTGCGCGTGGGAGCATCCCGTGCCGGGGAGTTCACCCGCGACCTGGCCTCACTCCGACGACCCCCCGCGACGGAGGCCCGATGAGCCGGCTGATCGCCAGCGGCCATCGGTCTCGTTCCGTGCGATTCGCCTTCTGGGTGCTGCCCACGGCCGACGACCTCCGGGCGGGGCGACCGGTGGCGGCGCCCCTCCTCCTGGGGTGGGCCTTCGCCCTGGTGGGTGCCGCCGGTCTGCAGCCGTGGCTCGTGGCTGCGCTGGCGCCGCACGACCCTACCGCCGGTCGAGCCGTACTGGGCCTCCTCTGGCTCGCGGCGCTCCTGGCGCCGGCCCTGCAGCTTGCCCGCGCGTCGTTGGTCTCCGGGGCAAGCTGGGCGCTCCTGACCCTACTCGGGACCCCGTGCGCCTGGCGTCCCATTTTCTCCCTCGCCCTCTACGCGGATGTCCTGGTTCAGTCCCAGTCGGTGTTCACCGCCATCTACATGAGTCTCGCCGGATCCCGCTCGGCGCTCGGGCCGGCGGGGATGCGAATCCCCTGGGGCCTGGCCGGCTGGCTCCCTGACACGCTCCCCCCCGCCGCCCTCGCACTGGCCGGTCATCTCACCGTGTTCCATCTTGCGTGGTGGCTGCTCATGACTGCGGGGTTAATGCAGGTGGGCCGGGTGCACCGCCGCCAGGCGATGCTCGCGGCCGGCATCGTCTGGGCGGGGGCTACGGCCATGAACGTCGCCCACACCTTCTCCTTCCTGTAACCCGTCGTCGCATGCAACACAGAGACGCACCCATGCCGAACCCCTCCACCATCCACGCGCCCGCCCCGCGCCCTCCGAGGGCGTCGCTGCAACTCCAGGATCTTGCGGTGACCTATCCGGGATTCCGTCTGGGTCCCCTCTCTCTGACGCTCGAGCCCGGGGAGCGCGTCGCCATCGTGGGGCCCAACGGCGCGGGGAAGACCACCACCATGAAGGCGCTGGCGGGCCGCCTGGCGGACTACGAGGGTGTGGTACGCTTCGGGGACGACGACATGAAGGATGTGATCCCGGAGGTCAGGGCCCGGATCGGATTCCTCCCCGAGCGCCTCGAGGGGTTCGGGTGGATGACCGTCGAGGAGCACCTGGACTTTCTCCGGGCGTTCTTCCCCACCTGGGACCACGCGTACGCCCGGGAACTCTGCCGGCGCCTCGACGTCCCCCTGGAAACCCGACTGGCGCGCCTCTCCGCAGGCACCAAGGTGAAGGTCTCGCTCATCGCCGCCGAAGCCCACCGCCCTCCCGTCCTCCTCCTGGACGAGCCGACTTCGGGAATCGACCCGGTGATGCGTGGCGAGATCCTCCGCACGGTGGCAACCACCCTGGACGAGGCGCCCGCGCGGCTCCTGGTGTTCTCCACCCACCTCCTGGAAGACGTGGAGCGCGTGGCCCGCCGGGTGATCCTGATCCGGGCCGGCCGGGTGGTGGCGGACCGCTCGGTGGCAGAACTCACGGCCGAATCACCCGGGCATCCGCTCGCTCGAACCCTGTACGACCTCCTTGAACGCCATGAATGAACGCCACCTCAGGGCGCTGGTGCGCGCCGACGCCCGCCGATTCCGCGCTCAGATTCTCCGGCTGCTGGGCATGTCGGGGGTGCTGGCCATCGTGCACCGCACCGGGATCCTGCGCCAGGACGTGGCGGTGATCCTGCTCCTGGCGATGGCCCTGGCCTGCGTGTTGACGCCCGCCCTCGTCAGCGTCCGGGACCGCCTGGACGGCACCATGGAGTTCCTCTCCGGGCTCCCGCTTTCCAGCGCCACCTTCGGCGCGTCACGCCTGGTCACCATCGGCTGGACCTCCGCGCTGGGCGCCCTCCAGGTGGGACTCGTGGTGGCATGGACGGCCTCCACCTGGTGGCATCAGCCCGCGGCTCCCGGGCTCTTCGCTGCGTCGCTGGTCCTCCTCTGGCTGGCGCTGGTGGGATTCGCGTCGCTGGTGGGCGGGAGCCTGCTTCGCTTCGACCTTCAGGCGCTTCAGGGACCCGGGCCGGTCCTGTTCCTCCTGGGATTCCTGGTGGTGGGTCACCTCATCCCGTGGTCCCCCGATCCCGTCGCGCTTCTGGAGCGCCTCCTCGCCTCTCCCCGGGCACCCGCCGTGGTGGCGGCCGTGTTCACGGGCGCATGTCTCGCAGCCGTCGCGGCCGGATTCTGGCTCCTGGCGGAAGGGCACCGCCGCCATGTTCCGGTGGCGGACAGGATCACCTGGTAGGGGGTCGAGCCTCCGCGCGCGCCCTCACCGCCGCACGCGTGTGGTGTCCGGCTTCGCCGCCCGCTCCCGGTCCCTCCGCTCCCGGATGGCGCGCTGGCGTTCCTCCAGCGACTCCTGGACCTCCACGCGGGCCCCCTGCCGTTGGATCTCGTCCCACTGCCAGAGCCGCCGGTTCACCTCGTCGCGGACGCCGATGTTGGTGCCGAAGCTGAAGGGCAGCGGGAGGGAGAAATCACCCAGATAGATCTTTCCGTCGGCGAAGCCCCAGCGCCGGCCCTGGTCGTCGGTGAAGGTCCAGTCGGTGAGGCGCCGCTGTGCCTCGTCCGCCGCCGCCAGCGAGTCGTAGAGCGCGTCGATGCGCAGCGAGAGCTCCAGCGCCTCCCGCTGCTCCATGGGCACGGCGGTGATCTCCGGAGGAAGCGGCTGCCAGAGTTCGGGCACCGTCCGGCGGGGGCGGAGGCGCTC
>WGEM01000402.1 GCA_015492755.1 Gemmatimonadota bacterium
GCCCGTCTCTTCCAGCAGGCCGACGCCGAGAGCGTCTGGGTCCTTCCGGCGGGCGACGCGGCCGTGGAGGCTCTGGCGGGCGAAGCGCCGGGCCGGAGGCTGCGTTTCGGCAGCCCGGAGGACGGCGCCGACGCCTTCGTGGAGGGCGGCGTGCTGCATCTGCGCCGCCCGGACACCGGGAGCCTGGAGCCGCTGATCCGCGAAGACGAGCTTCCGCTGCTGGGCCGGCACCACACCCGTAACGCGCTGGCCGCCGCCCTGGCGGCCGCGGCGGCGGGCGCGCCCACCGAAGCCGTCCGGGAAGGGCTCCGGACGGTGCGTCCGCTCCCCCACCGTCTGGAACCGGTGACGGAGCGGGGCGGCGTGCTGTGGGTGAACGACTCCAAGGCCACCAACGTGGCCGCGGCGCGAAGCGCCCTGGCCTCGCTGGACCGCCCGGTGGTGCTCCTGGCGGGGGGCAAGGACAAGGGGGAGTCCTTCGCGGACCTCATTCCCCAGCACGCACACGTGCGCGCCGTCCTGGCCTTCGGTGAGGCGGGCCCGCGCATCGCCCGCGAGGTGCCGGGCGCCGAGTGGGTTCAGGGAGACCTCCGCGCGGTTGTGGCGCGCGCAGCCGCCCTCGCCCGGCCCGGCGACGTGGTGCTGCTGGCGCCGGCGTGCTCCAGCTTCGACATGTTCGCGAACTACGAGGAACGGGGACGATGCTTCCGCGAACTCGTGGGAGACGTCGCGTGACCGCCCGCCCCCTTGACGTGGCGCCGGCGGGACCGGTGGAGTTCCCCGACGCGGGGCTCGGCCGGGGATGGGAGGCGGGTGCGCTCCTCATCCTCACCGCGTTCCTCCTTGCCTTCGGGCTGGTGACGCTCTACAGCGCCTCGGCGGTTCTGGCCATGCGCCAGGACCTTCCCGACACCTTCTACGTGGCGAAGCAGGCGGTGGCGGCGGCGCTGGGTACGGCGGCGCTGGTGGTGTGCGCCTGGTTGCCGTACGAGCGGTGGCGGGTGTGGGCGTGGCCCATGGTCTGGGTGGTGGCGGGTATGCTGGTGATCCTGGTGCTCCCCGGGACGGAGGCCATCGCGCCGCGGGTGAACGGGGCGCGGCGCTGGCTTCGCGTCGGCGTCTCCTTCCAGCCTTCCGAGTTGGCGAAGATCGCCATGGTGGTCTGGACCGCGGCGCTGGCGGTGAAGAAGGCGCCTCACTTCCATTCGCTGGGCCGGGGACTCCTCCCCTTCTTCGTGGGGTGGACGGTGCTTCTGGTGCCCATCGCCTTCCAGCCGGATCTCTCCACCACTGTGATCGTGGCGGCGGTGGGCCTGGCGGTGCTCTTCGCCGCGGGCGCGCGCATCGCCCACTTCCTGTTCCTGGTGCTCCTCGCGACGCCGCTCCTGCTGGATCAGCTCCAGGCCGGCTTCCGCCGCGAGCGGCTGGAGGTGTTTCTGAACCCGGCCCTGGACCCGGCGGGCACCGGCTACCAGATCCGCCAGTCGCTGGTGGCGCTGGGCTCCGGCGGGATCGCGGGGGTGGGCTTCGGAGAGGGCCGGCAGAAGTTCGGCTTCCTGCCGGAAGCGCACAACGACTTCATCTTCGCCATGATCGGTGAGGAGTGGGGGCTTCTGGGCGTCACGGTGATGGTGACGCTGTACATGGCGGTGGCGCTGGTGGGATTCCGGATCGCGGCGCGCGCCAGGGATCCCTTCGGCGAGCTGCTGGCGGTGGGGCTCACGTCGCTCATCGCCGGCCAGGCGCTGCTGCACATGGGCGTCGCGCTGGGGTTGGTTCCCGCCACCGGCCTTCCGTTGCCGCTGGTCTCCTACGGTCGCTCGAACCTCGTGGTCACTATGGTGGCGGTGGGGATGCTGGTATCCGTCGCCCGCGGGACCCCGGGCGGAAGGACGAGCCGTGCATGAGGGCCCTGTCGTGGTGGTGGCTGGAGGTGGGACCGGCGGTCACCTCTATCCGGGGCTCGCCGTGGCGGACGAGCTCCGCCGGATCCGTCCCGACGTGCGCGTCGTGTTCGTGGGCGCGCGCCGGGGTCTGGAGCACCGGGTACTGCCGGAGCGGGGAGAGGAGCACGTGCTGCTCCCCGTCCAGGGCATCGACCGCACCCGTCCCTGGCGGGCGTGGAGGGCGGTGCCAGCGCTGGCCTCGTCTCTCGCGACGGTCCGGCGCCTCTACCGCAGATTCCGTCCGGAGGCCGTCGTGGTGACGGGCGGCTACGCGGGGGCCCCCGCAGGGATCGTGGCGGCGTGGACGGGCACGCCCCTGATCCTTCAAGAACAGAACTCGGAGCCGGGCCTCACCACCCGCCTCCTCAGTCGCTACGCCCGCCGGGTGCACGTCGCGTTCCCCGAGGCGGCGGAGCGGCTGCCGCCCCGGGTACGGTCGCGGGTGGTGGTGTCGGGAAACCCGGTGCGTCCGCCGGCGGCCATCCCTCCAGCGGAGGCGCGCGCCCGCTTAGGCCTGCCTCCGGAGGGGGTGGTGGCGCTGGTGACGGGAGGGAGCCAGGGCGCGCGTGCCCTCAACGCCGCGGTGAGGGAGCTGGTGCGCGCGGTGGAGGCCGGTGGGCTGCGGCGCCCGGAGGGGCTCACCCTCCTCTGGATCACGGGCCCCCGCCACTACGAGGAGCTCCGGGCGGACGTGGGTGAGGTGGCGGGCGACTGGGTGCGCATGGTGCCGTACGTGGAGGACATGCCGGCCGCCCTGGCGGCGGCGGACTTCGCGGTGAGCCGGGCAGGGGCCATGACCACCGCGGAGTTCCTGAATCAGGGGCTGCCGGCGGTCCTGGTGCCTCTCCCCACCGCCGCCGCCGACCACCAGATGCGCAACGCCCGCGCGTTGGAGGGGGCGGGGGCGGCGCGCGTGGTGCCGGAAGGGGAGCTGGACACCACCCGGCTCTGGGATGAGCTGGTGGCGCTGGTGACGGGAGGGAGCCAGGGCGCGCGTGCCCTCAACGCCGCGGTGAGGGAGCTGGTGCGCGCGGTGGAGGCCGGTGGGCTGCGGCGCCCGGAGGGGCTCA
>WGEM01000403.1 GCA_015492755.1 Gemmatimonadota bacterium
CCTTCGACGGCGTGGTGGCGTGGGGGCTCATCTTCCTCCTGGAGCCCGAGGTTCAGCCCGCCCCCCCTTCCCTCTCCCGCCTCGACGCACAAGGTTAGCGCCACCCCGCACGTCCGGGGCGTGCCGCATGCGGGAGGCGGGCGCCCCGTCACGCCCAACGCTCAACGGCGCCCCACAGTCCCGAATTGAACCAGACGCCCCTCCACCGTCTCCAGCTCGCCGTGCGACGGTCCACCACCGTGGGCCCCGTGGCGATGGCGGTGGTGGTGGGCCTGCTGGCGGCGGGGGGCGCCATCGTGCTGCGTTGGCTCATCGCGCTGGTGAAGGGGCTGAGCTTCGACGTCGGTCCCCGCATCGGCCCGGCGCTGGGCGTCCCCCTTCCCCCGTGGATGGAGACCCTCATGGTGCCCGCGGTGGGCATGGTGGTGGTGAGCGCCATGGTGCGCCGCTGGGCGCCGGAGGCCATGGGGCACGGCGTGCCCGAGGTCCAGTTCGCCGTCCGCCAGCGGGGCGGGCGCATCCGGCCGCGGGTGGCGGTGGTCAAAGCGGTGGCCAGCGCGCTCTCCATCGGCACCGGCGGCTCGGTGGGCCGCGAGGGCCCCATCGTGCAGATCGGCTCGGGGCTGGGGAGCACCGTGGGCCAGGTCATGCGGATGGGCCCGGAGGAGGTGAAGCTGCTGGTGGCGGCAGGCGCGGCGGGCGCCATCGGCGCCACCTTCAACGCCCCCATCGCCGGTGTGATCTTCGCGCTGGAGATCATTCTGGGGAGCTTCGCCGCCCGATCCTTCGGGCTGGTGGTCATCGCTGCGGTCACCGCCACCGCAGCATCACGAGCGGTGCTGGGCGCCGAGCCCGCCTTCCGCCTGGTGGAGCAGTTCACGCTGGTGAGCCACTGGGAGTTCGGCTTCTACCTCCTCCTCGGCGCGGTAGCCGGCGGCGTGGCGCTCCTCTACATTCGCGCGGTCTACGGCGCGGAGGAGGTCTTCGACCGCTGGAGCGCCCGCCCCTGGGTGAAGGCGGTGACCGGCGGCCTCATCGTGGGTGCGCTGGGCACCTTCGGGAGCGTCCATCTCTTTGGCGTGGGGCACGAGGGCGTGGAGCTGGCGCTGGCGGGTGAGCTGGCCACGGGCGCCATGATCTCCCTGGTGTTCCTGAAGATGATGGCCACATCGGTGACGCTGGCGGCGGGAGGCTCCGGTGGCGTCTTCGCGCCGGCGCTCTTCATCGGCGCCATGACCGGGGGTGTGGTGGGGCGCTTCGCCGGAGCGGTGGCGCCGGCCATCGCGGCGCCGGCGGGTGCGTACGCGCTGGTGGGCGCGGCGGCGGTGTTCGGAGCGGCGGCCCACGCGCCCATGACCGCCATCATCATCCTCTTCGAGATGACGGACAACTACCGCATCATCCTCCCGTTGATGCTTTCGGTGGTCCTGGCGCAGCTCATCGCTTCGCGCATCTTCCCCGACTCCATCTACTCCATCAAGCTGCGGCGCCTCGGGGGAATGAAGACGCCACACGAGCAACTGGGTACGCTGGACATCATCCTGGTGGCGGACGCCATGATGGACGAGGTGCCGACGGTGCCGCCGGACCTCCCGCTGGAGGAACTGGCGCGACGCGCCAGGGAGGACGACACGCGGAGCTGGTTGGTGCTGGACGAGGAGGAGCGCCCCGTGGGGGTGGTGACGCTCACCGACCTGGAGCGGGCCATGCTGGAAGAGGACGGTCTCGCGGGACGGACGGTGCAGGACGTGATGACCACGGCGCTGGTCACGGTGCGACCCGGCGACACGATGCGCGACGCCTTCCGCCGATTCAGCGAACACGACGTGCACCTGATGCCGGTGGTGGATCCGGAGGCGGGAACGGTGGTGGGGATCCTGCGTCGTACCGAGATGATGTGGGCCTTCAAAGAGCTCTCCGACGAGTACCGGCGGATGGTCACGCGGCGCGCAGGCGTCCCCTACCTGGCGGAGGGGGGCGGGCCGGTGCACCTGGAGCTGCCGGTCCCGGCGGACGACCCCGAGATCGCTTTCCGGCAGATCCGGGACATCCCCCTTCCCCCGCACGTCCTCGTGGCGCTGCTGAGGCGGGGCGAACGCACGGTGGTTCCGCGCGGCTTCACGCGCGTGGAGCCGGGTGACGTCCTCACGCTCATCACGGCGGCCGAGTACCGCGACGAGCTGGAGCGGTGGGCGGAACGGCACGGAGCCGTCGCGGCGGCGGTGCGATGAAGCGGTGGCGCACCCTCCTCCTGGCGCTGGCCACGCTCCCGGCGGGGTGCACGGCCGGCGGGCCCGGTCCCGGCGCCGTCGTTCCGACGGAGGCGCCGGCGGCCCCCACCACGGAGGCGCTGGTGGCGCTGCACCAGCGGGTGCGGGTGCCGGGGCTGGAGGATCGGCGCTTCACCCACCGGCAGTACTGGGCTGCGGTGGCGCCGTATGTGGGCGGCAACGTCCGGGCGCGCACCGCGGGAATGAGCGCCGAAGGGCGCCCCATCCGCCACCTCACCTTCGGCTCGGGTCCGGTGCGCGTCCTCCTCTGGTCGCAGATGCACGGCAACGAGAGCACCGCGTCCATGGCGCTGGCGGACCTCGTCCGTTTCTTCCACGAGCACGGCGACCATCCGGTGGCCCGGCGCATTGCCGCCGGCGCCACGGTGCACATGATCCCCATGCTGAACCCCGACGGCGCCGAACGCTTCCAGCGCCGCAATGCCCAGGGGGTGGACGTGAACCGCGACGCCCGCCGGCTCCAGACGCCGGAAGGGAGGACGCTGAAGGCGGTGCGCGACTCCGTGGAGCCGGACTTCGGATTCAACCTCCACGACCAGGACGTGCGGGTGCGCGTGGGCACCACCGACCGGGGCGTGGCCATCGCGCTCCTGGCACCCGCCTTCAACGCCGCGCGGGACGTGGACGCCAAGCGACGGCGTGCGATGCAGGTGGCGTCGCTCCTGGTGGAGACGCTGGAGCCGCTGGTGGGCGGCCACATCGCCAAGTACGACGACACCTTCAACCCGCGCGCCTTCGGCGACCTCATGGGTCAGTGGGGCGCCAGCACCGTGCTCATCGAGTCCGGCGGCTGGGAGGGTGACCGCCAGAAGCAATACCTTCGTCGCGCCAACTTCGTGGCGCTGGTGGCGGCGCTGGACGCCATCGCCACCGGGCGCTACGCGGCGTACGACCCCAGCGTCTACGAGTCACTCCCCTACAACGGGCGGCGGGTGGCGGACCTCCTGGTACGGGGAGGCACCGTGGCGGTGCCGGGCCTCCCGCAGCTGCGCGCCGACCTGCTCATCAACTACGAGCGCCCTCTCCTGGAGGAGGAGGGCACCTTCGTGGACATCGGCGACCTGGAGGGGGTGGAGGCGCGCGACACGCTGGACGTCACCGGGCTCTTCGTCATTCCCCTGCCCTCGGCGCTGGACGCCGGTGGCGGCCTGAACACCGGCGCACCCGCCCACTTCCTGGTGGCGGAGGACGCGGAGGGCACGCGAGTGCGGCTACGCTTCGAGGGAGGGCCGCCCCGGGAGCGGTGAGCTCCCGTCAGTACACCGTCCAGACGCCGGGCGTCGCCAGCTCCACCGAATGACCGTCGGGGTCCCGGATGTAGAGGCTCACGCCGCCCCGGGGCCACCGGACCTCGCTCTCGATGGGCACCCCCACCTCCTCCAGAAACTCCCTCCAGACGCCCAGCGCGCCCAGCGGGATGGCGAAGGCCACGTGCTGCGCGCCCTGCCCCCCGTGGGGTGGGATCCACCCTCCCTCCGTCTCGAGCCCCTCGGCGGTGGCGCCCCGGTGGAAGAGGAGCACCACCGTCTCCTCCCCGGCCGAGAACGCGGACATCCGCTCGCCGATCATGAGGGGGCGGAGCCCCAGAACCTCCTGGTAGAACTCGACGGCGCGCTCCATGTCATCCACGTAGAGCGCGGTCTCCAGGACGTGCGATACCCGGGCGGCCCTCATGAGCTCAGCGCCGCAGCCTCCGCCTTCACCGCCTCGATGCGCGCCCGGAAGAGCTCCGCCAGGCGGCGCGTGACGGGCCCGACGCGCCCGTCGCCCACCTTCACGCCGTCCACCTCCACGCACGGCCGCACCTCGCCGGTGGTGCCGGTGAAGAAGAGTTCGTCGGCGGAGCGGAGCTCCTCCACCTGGATGGGGCGCTCCCGGCACGGGATGCTCGCCTCG
Organism: Gemmatimonadota bacterium; assembly: GCA_015492755.1. GTDB lineage: Bacteria > Gemmatimonadota > Gemmatimonadetes > Longimicrobiales > Gaopeijiaceae > S146-37. The sequence continues at coordinate 4,188 of WGEM01000403.1, forward strand.
CGCGCCAGCTCCAGCACCACGCCGCGGGTGATGCCCGGCAGGATGTGGTTGGTGCACGGGTGCGTCACCGCCACGCCGTCGAAGACGCCCCAGAAGTTCATGTGGGCCCCTTCGATGGCCACGCCGTCGCGCACCAGGAGCGCGTCGTCGGCGCCCCGGTCCAGCGCCTCCTGGAAGGCCATGGCGTTGGGAAGGAGGCAGATGGTCTTGATGTCCACCCGGCTCCACCGCCGGTCGGGGACGGTGACCGCGGTGAAGCCCCGCTCCCAGCGCTCGGGCGCCGGCCGGTTCCACGCCTTGGCATAGGCGTACACGGTGGGCGGCACCGGCTCGGGCGGGAAGTAGTGCGTGCGGGGCGCCGCGCCGCGCGTGACCTGCAGGTAGACCAGCGCGGTGGGAGCGTCCGAGAGACCGTTCTCGGCGATGAGCCGGCGGTGCACTTCGTCCAGCGCACCCACATCCAGCTCGATGCGCATCCACTCCAGCCCCCGCCGCAGCCGGTCCAGGTGCCGGTCCAGACAGAAGGGCACCCCGTCGTAGAAGGGCGTGACCTCGTAGACACCGTCGCCCAGCAGGAAGCCCCGGTCGTCCGGGGAGATGTGGGCGTCTTCCCTGGGGAGGTACGAACCGTTGAGATAGACCGTGCTCATGGATCCGGGCTCGCGGTACGTGGACTGATCTGGAAAAGGCGGGCGCCGGCCGGGGGCATCCCCCCGGCCGGCGCCGTAAACGTATCACCTTTTCAGGCGATGCGCGTCAGTTCTCCGCCTGCTTCTCCTCCAGCTTCTCGAACTCCGAGAGGAGCTGCGCCTCGGGGATATCCTCCGCTTCCTCGCCCGACACTTCCTCCACCTCGGCGTCCTGCACCGGCGCCCGGGCGGCGTCCGCCGCCTGCCCCTCGTCGCCCGCTTCGAGCTGCTTGGGCGCTTCGGTGCCCTCGGGGAGCAGACCCATCTGGCTCTTCAGCGCCAGAAGCTTCTCCTCCACGTCGCGCCCGCCGTCGCCCGCCTCCAGGCGCAGGAACTCCTCCTCCAGCGTATCGCCCTCCAGCGCCTGCGTCACCTCGGCCTGCGCCAGGCTGCGACGCTCCTCCTCCTCGATCTTCTCCGCCATGCGGTTGAAGGCCTCGAAGGCGGAGGTGTCGGACAGACCCGACATCGTCTCGTGGATGCGCCGCTGCGCCTGCGCCCGCTTCTGCTTGGCGATGAGGAGATTCCGCTTCCGCTTCGCCTCTTCGATCTTGTCGTTGAGCTGGCGGAGCGACTGCTTCAGCTCTGTCTCTTATACACATCTGA
>WGEM01000404.1 GCA_015492755.1 Gemmatimonadota bacterium
AGGTAGGAGAAGAGGACCACCGGCGTAGGGTCCTCCCGCCGGAACGCCTCCAGGGCGGACAGCGTCCGCTCCACCGTGGCGCCGGCCTCCAGCGCGTGGAAGGACGACCGCTGAATGGTCGGGCCGTCGGCCAGCGGATCGGAGAAGGGGATCCCCAGCTCCAGGACGTCCGCGCCGGCCCGGGCCAGCGCCCCCAGGAGGGGCACCGTGGCGGCCGGCTCCGGATAGCCCGCCGTCACGTAGGGCACCAGGGCCGCCTGGCCCGCCGCCCGCCGGCGCCGGAACGCCGCGGCGATGCGACCTTCCCTCATGTCAGGTAGTCGCTGACGCGGATCCCGTACTTCTGGGGATCGGTGGTCTTGATGATGGACCGCACCGGCCCGCCGGTGGCCGGATCGTTGCGGGCCAGGTCCAGGGTGAGGGGCTCGGCGAGGGGAACGCCCATGGGATCGGAGATCACCCTGACCTTGGGGCGGTGGAGGAGGTCGGGGTTGGAGTTCACCTCCGAGACCACGGCGAGCTCGTGGGTGTCCAGGATCACCAGCGTGCCGATGGGATACACGCCGGTGGCCGTGATGAGCGCCTTCACCAGGAGCCGGTCGAAGCCACGCTTGGGGTTGTCCCGCATCTCCTTGAGGACCGCGTCGGGAGGCCAGGGCTGGTACTGGTAGCTCCGGACCGAGGTGCCCGCGTCGAAGGCGTCGGCCACGGCCACGATGCGGGAGAAGAGGGTGGGTGAGCGCTCCCGCTTGTTGGTGGGGTATCCGGTGAGGTCCACCTTCATGTGGTGCTCGTACGCCATGAGCATCTGGCGGTACGGCACGTCGGCGAAGCCGTGCATGCCGAAGAGCACCAGGAGCCCCTCGGTGGTGTGCTCCTTGAGCTGGGCCCACTCCTCATCCGTGAGGCCGCCGGGCTTGTTGATGATGTCATAGTCGATGCGCTGCTTCCCGATGTCGTGGAAGAGCGCTCCCAGGCCCAGCTCATAGAGCTGCAGCTTGTCCAGGCCCAGCCGCTGGCCGATGACGACGCTGAAGATGCACACGTTCACGCAGTGGGTGAAGGTGTACTCGTCGAAGTCCCGGAGCGTCGTCATGGTGACCATGGAGTTCTCGCTGGAGAGCACCTGGTCCACGATGCCCTGCACCGCCCGCTTCACCTTGCGCACGTTCACGGCCTTCCCCAGGCGGACGTCGCCCAGCACGTCCCGCGCCACCTGCACCGACTGGGCGTAGGTGCGCTTCGCGGCCGTCAGCGCCTCCTCGTCCTGCTGCGGCTCGGCCACGTCCTTCTCGGGGCGCAGGTCGATGTGCTCCACCGGCGCGCCGGCGAACCGCTCCAGGAACTGCTCGAACGGATCCTCGGACCCGGCTGGCCGGAGGAGCATGGAGACGAAGGGCGCCCACTCGCTCCGCTGAATCCCCGGATGGACCTCCACCGCCCCGATCCCGTGGTCCTGGAGGGCGCGGGCGAACGACCCGAAGGTGGCGAAGTTGGACAGGTCCAGGCGCAGGCGTGTCTCGTTCAGGAAGAAGAAGTCGCCCACCACCCGTACCTCGGCCATCCCGTCGGCCTCCACGATGCGGGAGACCACGGCGTGGAGCTCGTCGAGGGCCTGCTGGACGGTGTCGTTCTCGAGAGGGTAGAGCTTCAGAGCGCTCAGCGTCCCGTAGAAGGCGGTGAGCACCTTCCGCCCCTCTTCCTGGTAGTTGAGCTCAGCCATGTCAGTCCTCGCTCCGCATGGCCCGGCCCACGGCGCTCCGCACCACCGGGTCGTCGTCCCGGGAGGCCTTCTGGAGGGCCATGTGCGCCTCGGTGCCGGGGATCTTCCCCAGGGCCAGCGCAGCGGCGGCCCGCATCTCGCTGGGCTCGCGCTTCCCAAGGAACCCCTTGGAGTTGAGCATGCGGTCGAGCTGGACGACGGCCTCCTCCCCCGCCACGACGCCGTACGCCTCGAAGACCGCCACCTTCTCGGTGATGTCGGCGCTCCGGATCTCCTTTCCCGTCACGATCTGGCCCAGGCGCCTGGCCGCCGGACGGTAGCGCAGCGATCCCAGCGCGCGGGCGGCGGCGATACGGACGTCCCGCTCCGGGTCCTCCAGAGCGTGCTCCAGCGCCCCCGCCGCGGTGGAGGCCTTGAGGCTCACCGCCGCCTCGATGGCGGCGAGCCGCACCGAGGGCACCGGGTGCGCCAGGAGCTCGGCCAGCGCCGGGCCCGCCTCGGCGATCTGCATCTCCCCGGCGAGGCGGGCCGCCGCCGCCGCCAGCACCGGATCGGACTCGCCCAGGATCCGCACCACCGCGCCCCGGTTCCGCTCCGCGATCCCGTGGGTGGCGGTGAGAAGGACCTGACGCAGCTCCTTGTGCTCCACCGTCTCCGACGCGCGGAGGAGGGGGGCCAGCGCCTCAGCCCGCAGGAACTGCAGGAAGCCGGCGAGCTGCTTGGGCGTGGCGCGTATGGTGCCGTCGTACAGGGCCTGGATGAGCTCGCCGATGAACTCCGGCTGGCTCACGTCGTGAAGGATCTTCCGGGAGCGGGCAAGCCGCTCCTCGTCGAAGATCCCCTCGGTGGCCTCCAGGGTGCGCAGCTCGTGAAGCACATGGGTGGCCGGCACCAGCGCGCCCCGGCTGAGGAAGTTCGGGAGGAGGGTGGCGAGGATGTCCAGGATCTGGCTCTGCCGGTCGCGGTTCCACGGCTCCTCGAGCCGGTCGAAGAGCGCCGCCAGCACGTCCATCCGCAGATCGCGCTTCAGCTCGCGCACCAGTTCCTCGCGGAGCTTCTCCATCTCCCGGGGGTCGAGGGCGTACAGCGTCGGGTTGAAGTCGTCCTGGCTCACCGAGGTGGGCGCGGGCTCCGCGGCTCCGGCCTCGCCGGGACGGGCCTCCTCCTCCGCCTCCTCCTCCTCGCCCTCCACCTCCGCCTCCAGGACGTTCTTCAGCTCCTGGGCGGTGTTGCCGCCGCCGGGGATGGGAAGGGAGACGCCCTCGGCCAGGAAGTCCACGTACTGGTACTTGAAGTGCTCGAGATCCTCCTCCCAGAGCACCGTGAGGAGGTCGTCCCCCTCGGGGAGGAGCTTGCGCGCCTTCTGGAGGACCCCGAGGAACCGCTCCAGCTCGTCGTTCTCCAGGCCCGGAAGGAAGGTGATC
>WGEM01000405.1 GCA_015492755.1 Gemmatimonadota bacterium
CAGGGGGCGGGTGCCGGGTGGATCGTCGGGGGGCTCGGCGGCGGCGGTTGCGGCGGGCTACGTGCCGCTGGCGCTGGGTTCCGATACCGGCGGCTCCGTGCGGCAGCCCGCCGCCTTTTGCGGCGTGGTGGGTCTCAAGCCCACCTACGGACGGGTGAGTCGGTACGGGCTGGTGGCCTTCGCGTCGTCGCTGGACCAGGTGGGGCCCATCGCCGACACGGTGGAGCGGGCGGCGCGGTGCCTGGAGGTCATCGCAGGCGCCGATCCCCGGGACGCCACGTGCAGTCGGCGCCCGGTGCCGCGGTATACGGAGGCGGTACGGCGGGGGGCGAAGGGCCTGGTGGTGGGTGTGCCGGAGGAGTACTTCGGTGAGGGGCTCGACGGAGCCGTGGGCGAAGGCCTCGAGGAGGCGCGGGGCGCGCTGGAGGATGCCGGCGCCACCTTCCGATCGGTGCGTCTGCGCCACACGGAACTCGCCATCCCCACCTACTACGTGCTGGCGCCCGCCGAGGCCTCCAGCAACCTCGCGCGTTTCGACGGGGTCCGGTACGGCCCGCGGGAAGAGGCCGGTGACCTGCACAGCATGGTGGAGCGGACCCGGAGCCGCTTCGGCGCGGAGGTGAAACGGCGCATCGTGCTGGGCACCTACGTGCTCTCCGCCGGCTATTACGACGCCTACTACGCGAGGGCACAGCGCGCCCGAGCCGTCATCGCCCGGGACTTCGAGGAGGTGTTCCGGGAGGTGGATGTGCTGTGGACGCCCACCACGCCGACTCCGGCCTTCGAGCTGGGCGCCCGGACGGACGACCCGCTGGCCATGTACCTCTCCGACGTCTACACCGTCACCGCCAACCTGGCGGGGATCCCCGCCATCTCGGTCCCCGCAGGCGAGGCCCAGGGCTTGCCTGTGGGCGCCCAGATCCTGGCGCCCTGGTGGGAGGAGGAGACGCTCCTGCAGGCTGCCGCTGCGCTGGAAGCCGCGCTGGCGGGGGAAAGGGACGCACCGTGAGCTGGGAAGCGGTCATCGGGCTGGAGATCCACGTGCAGCTCCGCACGAGCCGGAAGCTCTTCTGCGGCGACCTGGTGGTCTTCGGGGCCGAGCCCAACCGGCACGTCTGCCCGGTGTGTCTGGGGCTCCCCGGCGCGCTCCCTGCGGTGAACCCCGAGGCGGTCCGCCTGGCGTTGCGTGCCGCGCTGGCGCTGGGGTGCACGGTGCACCCGGAGAGCGTCTGGGCGCGGAAGAACTACTTCTATCCCGACCTGCCCAAAGGCTACCAGATCACTCAGTTCGATCGGCCGCTGGCCACCGGCGGCGCGCTGGTCTTCGACGCGGCTTCGGGAGGGGAAGGGCAGGTTCGCCTCCGGCGCATCCATATGGAGGAGGACGCTGGTAAGCTGCTGCACGATCGGATCCCCGGCGCCACCGCCGTCGATCTGAACCGTGCCGGAACACCGCTGGTGGAGATCGTCACCGAGCCGGACCTGCGGGATCCGGCGGACGCCCGGGCGTTTCTCGGTGCGCTCAAGCGGACGCTGGAGTACGTGGAGGTGAGCGATTGCAACATGGAGGAGGGGAGCCTGCGCGTGGACGCCAACGTCTCGGTGCGACGCGCGGGGGAGGACCGGCTTGGCACCAAGACGGAGATCAAGAACGTGAACTCCTTCTCCGGGATCGAGCGTGCACTCCGCATGGAGGTGGCCCGGCAGGTGGGCGTGCTCGAGGATGGTGGGCAGGTGGTGCAGGAGACGCTGGTATGGGACGACCACCGAAGCGAGCTCCGCGCCATGCGTTCCAAGGAGGAAAGCCACGACTACCGCTACTTCCCCGATCCGGATCTCCCGGTGCTCCGCGTCAGCCCCCGTACGCTGGACGAGGCGCGGGCGGCGCTTCCGGAGCTGCCGCGGGCCCGACGCGCCCGCATCCAGGAGGTCTTCGGACTCAGCGCGTATGACGCCGACGTGCTGACGCAGGCGCGCGCCACCGCGGACTACTTCGAAGCCGTGGCCGGGGCGCTGGGCGACGGTGCGCTGGCGGCGCGCTGGGTGAGCGGGCCTCTCCAGGCGCTGATGAACCGGCGAGGGGAAGCCGCGGACGCGCTGCCCCTCCGTCCCCCGACGCTGGCGGCCCTCGTCCGTCTCGTGGAGGAGGGCACCGTTTCCGACGCCGCGGCGAAGAAGCTGCTACCGGAGCTGGCGGAGACGGGAGAGACCGACGTGCGTGCGGTGGTGGAGGCACGGGGTCTGGTGCAGGTTCGCGACGAGGGCCGGCTGGAGGCGTGGATCGACGGGGTGCTCGATGCCCACGGGGAGGAGGTGCGGCGCTACCGTGAGGGCGAGGGGCGGCTCCTGGGCTACTTCGTGGGGCAGGTCATGAAGGCCTCCGGCGGCGCCGCCGACCCGCGGCGGGTGCGCGAACTCCTGCTGCAGCGGCTGGCGGAGCGCTGAACCGTTCCGTCAGCCGCCCTCCTCCGTCGCGCCGGGCCCCGCTCCGTCGGGTGAGGTCGCCCCCGACGCATCCCCTTCGCCGGCCTCCAATTCTCCCTCCCGCCGATCCCAGTACGGAAGATCATACCGAGGGAGCGCGAAGAACTCCGCGGCCATCTCCTCCAGCGCCCGGGGGTGGTGCGCGGCCGGATCGGCCAGGGCGCGGCGTCGCACCTTCTTGGCCAGCCGGAGGTTGAGTTCACCCACGGGGTCCAGCCGCGCCGGCACCGACTCCGACCGGAGCCACAGGTAATCCACCACGTAATTGAAGCTATCCCGGAACTGCCGCTCCACGGCGTCGTCACGGAGGTCGAACCGTGAGGCCGCCAGCACCCGGTCGAAGACCTTTTGCCACCGGTCGTGTGCCTGAAACCGGATCATCCCCCGGAAGATTCTCCGGTTCGTCTGGAAGCTGAAGATGGTGCGGCTCAGCACGGCGTCGAAGAGTTCGTCGGCTTCGCCGTGGTCGTGCTCCACCACCAGCGAACGGGCGAGGCGCATGTACTCCTCGCCCAGGTGCAGATCCATCCGGTGCTCCCAGTACGTGTGTCCCAGCGCCTGGGTGGTGCTGGTGAGGAGGAGCTGGCGCGGTACGAAGACGTTGTGCGCCACGGTGTCCGCCGCCAGGTGGGCCAGGTAACCGTAGCCCACACTCCGAAGCGCGTCGGTGTCGGCGGCCTGGAAGATCTCCTCGCCCACGTGCCAGTGATGGCAGTGGCGGCCCTCGGGGACGTATTTCTTCGCGAAGGAGATGTCCGCGGCGATGGAGCCGTACAGGAAGTGGAGGGGATGGCGCTCCAGGAGCGCCGCCACCGCCGGCGGCACCAGGTGGAGCGCCGCCAGGACCGATTCACCCAGCGCGATGTGTGTGGCGGGTCCCCAGGCCCACGCCGGCTCGGGAGCCAGCGCGAGCCACGCCAGCGCCAGGAGGAACGCGGCCGCCATGGAGCTCGTCAGTCCTCGACGGCCTCCACGCCGGCGGACGGGGAGCGCAGGGCGGCCTCACCCGGTTCCCGCCCGCCGGTGGAACCTGCCGCGTCCATCTCCCGGCGGCCGGATGCGATGGAGCGGGCGCCCTCCCGCACACCCCGCACGGTGGCGGCGGTGTCCAGGAAGATGTCCTCCGCTTCCTCCTGGACCACCTTCACCAGGGCGTTGAACTCCTCGATCCGTTCCTCCATGCGGCGGGACGCGAGTTCCAGGCGTTCGTTGAGGGCCCGCACCGAGGCGTTGAGACGCTCCACGTCGGTGCGGAGGGCCGCGGTGATGAACTCCACGTTGTCGGAGATGGCGCGCAGGCGCTCCGAGACGGGAGCGGCCTGCGTCCGCACGGTGCCGCGCAGCTCATCCAGGGTCCTGGAGAGTCGCCGCAGGAACCACATCAGGGCGAGCGCCAGCGCCACCACGGCGGCGGCCACCACCACCACGGCTACGTCGGACGCCACCGAAAGCGCGTCTCGGGCGGGTTCAAGCTGGAGCATGGCCACGGTCGCCCTCATCCCCATGGTGATTCGATCCTCCCTCTGCTGCAGGGTAAAGTACACCGCCGGGGTCCGCGCAGCACCCGCCGGGGCCGCTCCTCACGCGCGCCCGCCGTCCGGCGGACGGCCTCCGGCCACGGGATCCGCGGGCGTGCCGCCCATCTCTCCCGCCCGGCGCAGGAGGTGGGTGGTGAGGAGCGGCCCC
>WGEM01000406.1 GCA_015492755.1 Gemmatimonadota bacterium
GCCTCCACCGGCGCCGTGCTGGCCACGGCCCACTACGACGGGAGGGGCATCTCGCGGGCGGCAGGCGACGACGGCTCGGGCGTGGTGACGCTCCTGGAGGCGCTGCGAGCGCTCCGGACCGGGGCGCCGCTCCGCAACGACCTTATCGTGCTCCTCACCGACGCCGAGGAGCTGGGCCTGATGGGCGCCCGGGGCTTCGTGTCGGAACATCCGTGGATGGCGGACGTGCGGGTGGTGCTCTCCTTCGAGATGCGGGGCGGGGCCGGCCCCGCCATGATGTTCGAGACGGGTGCGCAGAACGGGTGGATCGTGCGGCAACTCAAGGCCGGAGACCCCTACGCGTACGCCAACTCCATGGGGTACGAGGTCTACAAGCGCCTTCCCAACGATACCGATTTCACGCCCTTCAAGGACGCGGGCCGCCAGGGGCTGAACTTCGCCGGCATCGACCGGGCCAACGTCTACCATCAGGCCTACGACGCGCCGGAGCGCTTCTCCGAAGCCACGCTCCAGCACCAGGGCTACAATGCCCTGGGCATGCTCCGGCAACTGGGCGGCGCCGACCTCTCGTCGGTGGACGCCCCCGACGCCGTGTACTTTACGCTGCCCCTGCTGGGGCTCGTCGTGTACGACGCGTCGTGGGTCCTCCCCATCACCGGCGGGCTGGCTGCGCTCCTCCTCCTCACCGGCGTGCTGATCTTCCGGGTGGGCGGGCGCGTCGGAGGTGTGGTCACGGGTCTGGTGCTCTCGGTGAGCGCGGGCGCCGTCATGTGGTTCGCAGGCGGGACGGCGCTGGCACGCCTGGCGCCGCTTCACGCCGAGTACGGGAGCCTTCATGGGTCAGCCTTCCACAGTGAGGGGTGGTACGTCCTGGCGCTGGCGCTGGCGGCGTTGGCGCTGGTGAGCGCGCTCTGGGGCGTGGCGCGGCGCCGCTTCCACGCCGACGAGCTGGCGCTGGGAGCGCTGGTGGTCCCCGCCGCAGCAGGGGTGGTGCTGGGGTTTGCCGCTCCCATGGCGGCCATGAACCTACAGATCCCCGCCGGCGCCGCGCTGCTGGCGGTGCTGGTGACGGCGCTCCTGGGGCCCCACGGCACGGGTCCGGTGGGCTGGACGGTGGCGCTGCTCCTGGCGGTGCCGGTGGTGTTCCTCATGGAGCCCCTCACCGAACTCGTGTGGCTCTCCATGTCCTTCCGCGCCGCACCCGTGCTGGGTGTCCTGATGGTGACCGCGCTGGCACTCCTCCTCCCGGCGCTGGACGGACTCCGGCATCCCAACGCCTGGTGGGCACCCCTCGCCGCGCTGGTGCTGGGCGTGGGGTCGCTGGCCGTGGGCGTGCTCCACGCGCGGCCGGCACCCGAGCGACCGGCGCCTTCCACGCTGGCGTACGCGTACACCTACGGCGACAGCGCTGGCTTCTGGGTCACCGATCCGCTCCGCGACACGGTGGACCTCCCCGCCCGCGCCTGGGCGGTGGAGCGCACCGGACAGGCCTTCGCGGGTACTGCGGACCTCACCGCCTACGGGTACGCCGCCGGTGAGGTGCCCGTGGCCCCCGCCCCCGCCGTCGCCGCAGAAGCGCCGCTGGTGCGGATCGAGAACGACACCACGGTGGCCGGCATCCGGCACCTGGTACTCTCCGCGCAGTCGCGCGTGGGCGCCGAACGGCTGGCGATCCACGTGCCGGAGGGCACCGCAGCCCGCGTCGTGGAGTTCATGGGCGTGTCCGTCTCCGCCCCGGAGGAGATCCGCGTCTTCGAACACTGGGGTGAGCCGGATCCGGTGGTCCACTTCCGCGTGGAGCTCCCGGCGGGAGCGGAGCTGGACCTGGCGCTGGTGGAGCACCTCCTGAGGCCGGCCGAGCTCCTGGGGCCGGAGCCCTTCCAGCGGCCGGCGCACCTGGCGCCGGACATCACGCGCCACAGCGACCGGGCGATGCTCCGCCTCCTCCTGAGGAGCCTGTCCGAGTAGAGGAGTGGGCCGCGCACGTGGTGCGTTCACGTGTTCAGCCAACGAGCGCGGACGAGTCGTAGCAGCGCTACGGCAAGGAGAAGCGACGACGGATCAACCGCGAACGCACCATGTGCCTGTCTACATGCAGCCCAGAGACGTCAAAGATTGTGGGTTGGGCGCGGCACGGCCCCGGCGCCGGAGGGAAAGTGACGGGGCTCGACGGACACCCACCCCCGTCCCGTGCACCGGCGGTCCACCGAAATGCTGTCCGTCCCCCGGCTGCGGGTTTTAACATTGATGGAGCGGGGTGCATCCAAGCATCCGGAAGGAGCGATGCGCGTACCGCAGAGACGAGGTGATGACGTGATGGTGAAAAAGACGTTGCTACTTGGACTGATCGCGGCTCTGGGCGCATGCACGGATGCCTCAGCCCCCACCGCCGACGACGAGACACTCCTGATGGACGCTGCCCTGGTGGCAGCGGACGCAGTGGTGAAAGACGTGCAGCTCTGGACCCAGCCTCTCTCCTTCGGTGGAGGCCCGCAGGGCGTCCAGGGACGGGGACACGTCGCATGGGCCCGGGGGATTTCAGATCGGCGCTCCACCACCCGTGAGGTCACCTTCTACGACGCCGACGGGAACCAGCAGGACCGCTATGACCCCCTCACCACCGAGCGCATCCATCTCGTGGTGGAGGTGAGCGGAGAGGTCTCCCGCGAGTCGTGGTCCGCGTCGCTCTTCCGCTCCCGGGACATGACCATCAGCGGGCTCTCCGGCGAGGAGACGGAGCGGACCTTCAACGGCA
>WGEM01000407.1 GCA_015492755.1 Gemmatimonadota bacterium
CTCGAGGGGATCGCCGACGGCGTGAGCCTGACCCACAACCGCGCGCCGGAGCTCGGCCACCACGTCCGCCCAGTGGCCGGGATCCGGCGCGCGGTTGTGGGTCAGGCTCACGCCGTCGGCGATCCCCTCGAGGCGGGCGAGGATCTTCTGCGGGATCTCCCCGCGCGGCCCCACCACCGCGATGGCCTCGAGAAGCGGGTCGTCGATGAGCCCCGCCATCTCGTCCCAGCGCCCCTCCTTGGACAGGCGGTTCAGTTCCGGGTGGAGCGCGCCGCCCCCGCGGCGGGGTTTGCTCGCGCCCCGGTCCGCCGTCAGCGCGCCGGCGCCCGCGCCTCCTCGCGCACGAGGGTGCGCAGGTCGGCGACGAGGAGCCGGAGGTCGAGGAGCCCGGCGCTGTAGACGTTTCGCACCCGACCCCGGGGGTCCACCAGGAAGAGCTTCAGCACGTGGCGGATCACGGGACTCACCTCCCCGGTCTCCCGGGTGAGGCGCAGGGCGTCCTGGCCGAAGTCCCGGAGCAGCGGCCCGAGGTCACCTTCCTCCGCGGGTGTGAGGAAGCGCCACCGGCTCCTCGGCGCCAGGGCCTCCCGCAGCGCGCGCATCCGCTCCGGGGTGTCCCGCTCCGGGTCGAAGCTGACGCTCACGAGCTCCACCCGGTCGGCGAGCTCCGGGTCCGCCGCCACGATCTCGTCGAGGGCGTCGAGGGTGGCGAAGGCCAGGGGGCAGCCGCGGGCGTCGGGGCAGGCGGTGTACACGAAGGAGACCACGGCGATCCGCCCCGACGCGGGGTCCGGGAGGAGCGTCCTCCGCCCGTCGGCGTCGAGCACCGGGTGCGGGTCCACCCGCTGGATCACCGGCAGCTCGTAGCTCCCGGGCTCGGGGGGCTCGAAGAGCGGTGCGGTCTCCGCGGCGGGCCCGGGGCCACCCGCGGCCTCTCCGTGCGTCGGGTCTCCCCCGGCGCTTCCGTGCGCCCCGGCCGGCCCCGGGAGAAGTGCTGCGAGGAGGCCCAGGGCGGCGCCCCGGCCACCCGGCCCCGGTAGAAGGCCTCGCTGCCGAAGCGCATGATGTGGGGGCGCCCGAGCCCCTCCTTCCGGAAGTCCACCTCGAAGGCCGGGGTGAGGGTGCGGCCGTCCCAGGTGAAGGCCCGGAGGAACTGCTCGTCCTCGGTGAGGGTGCCGTCCCACTTCGAGAGCAGCGAGGAGGTGAAGTAGACCCGCCGCCCGTCCCAGGACTGGGAGACCATGTTGAGCTGCTTCCCGATGACGCGCTCGTGGACGAGGCGCGGCTTCCGGGGTTCGGAGACGTCGTAGACGCGGACGGTGCCGTCCAGGAAGCTGTCCACGAAGAGCGTGGTGTCGTCGGCGGAGAGCGAGATGTCCACGGGCAGGGGGGGCTTGTCCGGGTCGCCGATGGTCGCGAGCTCCACGGCCTCGAAGGTGCCGTCGTCCTTCCGGAAGATCCCCCAGAGCTTCGAGGTGAGCGCGGCGGTGGTGAAGGCGTGGGTGTGACGGGGCTGGAGCGCCCAGCGGATCTCCAGGGGGGCGCCGGGGACCTCGAGCACCTGGAGGGGCTTTCGGGCGTGGAAGTCCCAGACGACCATCTCGTTCCCGAACTGCTTCATGGCCTCGGCATCGGCGAGGAGCTCCGGCAGCGGCCGCATGTAGTTGCGCTTGCCGGTGAACGACGAGGTGAGCATCCGGTTCAGGTGGGCGTTGACCCGGGCGTCGTAGCCGTAGGGCGCCTCGTCGGGCATCCAGATCGTGCGCACGAACTCGCCGCGGTTGCTGTACTCGACGAGCGCGGTGCGGCCGCCGAGGTCGGCGGTGTTGGAGAGGCCGGTGATCAGCATGCGCCCCGGGATGGCGTAGAAGGTGTGGGGGCCCACCACGCCGCCGGTTCGCTCCGGAAAGTCCGAGATGGTGCGGACGAGCGTCGGGCGGGCGGGATCCGTGGCCACGTCGAAGACGAAGATGTGGCTCGAGTCGAGCCCGCCGAGCCAGAGCTGGCGGCGGTCGTCGGTGAAC
>WGEM01000408.1 GCA_015492755.1 Gemmatimonadota bacterium
CTGCAGCACCGCGCCCGCCGCCGGCACCGCGAAGTACAGCTCCAGATGCGGCTGACGGTTCCACGCCAGACTGGCCACCCGGTCCCCCGGACGCACACCCATCTCCCGCAGCGCGCCCACCAGCGTCCGGACCCGCCGGTCAACCTCCCGCCATGACGTCCTGGTGATGGCGCCGCCATCCTCCCACGTCGCCACTTCCTTGTCGGCGTGAAGCGTGCCGGCGCGTTCGATGAAGTGCGTCACGTTGAGGGGCACGTCCATCATCCCGGCGGGCAGACCGGCCCCGTTCATGGGGGCGCCCCTTCCCCGTCGCCCGGCCCTCCGTCGGGAAAGGACAGGGTGAAGGTGCTGCCTGCGCCCACCTCGGACGTCACCCGCACGTCCCCCCCGTGCGCGCGGACGATCCCCCGCACGATGGAGAGCCCCAGTCCGGCGGTCCCCCGCCGCCCGTGCTGCGCCTGCCAGAAGCGGTCGAAGAGATGCTCCAGCGTCTCCGGTTCGATCCCCTGCCCCGTATCGGAAACCTCGAGTTCAACCCCTCCGGAGGCCGCCGGGCGCGCCCGCAGCACCACCCGTCCGCCGGCGGGGGTGTAGCGGAGCGCGTTCTCCACCAGGTTGGCCAGCGCCTGCAGCACCCGGTCACGATCCACACGGAGGCTCAGGTCCGGCGGCACGCACTCCACCTCCAGCGAGATCCCCGCCTCCCCGGCCTGCGGCTCGTAGAGGAGACGCGCTTCCTCCAGCAACTCCGCCGCCCGCTCGCGCGCCGCCCGGACCACCAGCGCGCCGGCCTCGATGCGGGACACGTCCAGCAGATCCTCGATGAGGCGGCTCATCCGCGTGGCGGAGCGGGCGATGATCTCCGCCTGTGCGCGGCGCTCCTCCTCGCCTAGCGGGAGTTCCAGGAGGAGGTCGGCAGCGCCGGCGATGACGCCCAGAGGGTTGCGGAGGTCGTGCGACACGATGGAGACCACCTCGTCGCGCTGCTCCAGCGCCCGGCGGACCTCCGTCATGTCGGTGATGGTGAGCACCGCGCCGCGGACCTCGGTGCCGTCCACCAGCGGCCGCAACGCCCACCGCACGGGGATGGGGGTCCCGTCACGCCGCCAGAGCACGTCGTCGTCCGCATCGGCCCGCCCCCCGCTCCGGAGCGCCCGGAGGATGGGGCACGCCTCCCGAGCCCTGGGGGTCCCGTCGCGATGGCTGTGATGGAAGGTGTCGTGGAAGTCGCGGCCGCGTACCTCGTGCTCCGCCCATCCCAGGAGCGTCTCACCCGCGCGGTTCAACGACGTGCACCGCCCCTCCAGGTCCAGGCCCATGACGCCGTCCCCCGTGGCCTCCAGGATGGCGTCGATCTCCCGGCGGGCCCGGACCGCTTCCGCCCGGCGCCGTTCGGCTTCCCGGATGTAGGCGCGTAGTCGGAACCCGACCCGCGCCACCGCCAGCAGCGCCGCCAGCGCCACCGCCAGGAGGACGACGGAGATCCACACCTGGATCACACGGGCCCGTTCCCTCGCCCGTCGCGCCTCCAGGAGTTCCGAGCGGATGGCACGGTCCAGCTCCCGGAACGCCCGCTGCAGCTCCTCGTACGTCTCCTCGCTCCGAGCCCAGATCTCGGCATCGGTGGTGGGCCCGTCCTGCTCGGCAAAGAGCCGCTGATTCTCGAAGTGCCACCGGATGGACTGGGCGGAAAGCCGCGCCAGTCGCTCCCGCACGTCGATATCCATCTCCCGCGCCAGCGCCCGGAGCCGCGTCGTCAGCGAATCGCGTTCCTGGAGGCCCGCCTCGTAGCGCGGCTGGTACGCGGCTCGGTCGCCGGTGAAGAGGAAGGCTTGCAGGCGAGCCATCTGGCGCGCTTCCACCAGGGCGAGCTGAGCCGTGGTCTCCAGCGCCGGCAGGACCACCTGGTCCACGCGGCGCTGCGCCTCGGCGGCACGGCGGCCGAGCTCCACGGGCACCAGCGCCAGAGCCACGATGGCCAGCGCAACCAGCGCGAGGGCCAGCGGCGCCCGGGTCGCCCGCCCCTGCGGCAGCGCGGAGCGTTCTGCCTCGGGAGACCGGTCCACAGTCGCACCCTCCACCCGGAGGCCGGCTACGGTGCCTGGTCGCCGCGGCGACCCTCCTCCTCCTCCTCGAACTCCTCTTCCAGGAGGCGGAATCCCTCGGCCAACTCCTCATCGGTTTCCGTCCCCAGCACCCGACCCGCGATGTACTCGCCCAGCACCGGGCCCTGCTTGAAAGACTCGGCGGACCCGCCCCCGGCCAGCCAGCCGTTGTCGAAGTCGGGGTGGAGATCGATGATGAAGTTCCGGCTCACCGTACCGCAGTAGTGGCACGCCCGTGTTTCATTGATGGGGCGCTCCGCCAGTGCGGGGAAGTACTTGCGGAGCACCGATCGGGGCTGCTCGTGCGCCTCCGCCGGAATCCACCGTACAGACGTGTCGGGGTCCTCTCCGCGGTGGCCCCCGGTGCGGATCCGGAATCCGCGGGAATCGCGCGGCAACGCCGGCCAGCCCGTGACGCCCGGCACGTTGTAGCTCGGGCAGTTGGGGTACCGGTACGACTCATCCCCCGGTGGGGTGGAGAAGTAGTACACGTGGCCCAGCGTGCGCATACTCAGACGCCGACCCATGAGCGCCGGGAAGAACTTCGGGAACCAGGGACCCAGCGCGAAGACGAAGATCCCCCCGGTGACGCGATCACCATTCTCCAGCCGGACGTCGCGGACGCGGCGTCCGCCGGTGTCGCCCATGGACACCCGTCCGATCCGGAGCGTGCCGCCCTCGGCCTGGAACACCTGCACCACCGACTCAATGGCCCGCCGGGCCCGTACCACACCGGCCTCGGGCTCGTAGAGCGCCACCTCCACGTCCGGGGTGTGGATGAAGGGCCAGCGGTAGCGAATCTCGTCGGCGGTGAGGATCTCGTACGGCCACCCCATCTCCTCCCAGTTCTCCAGCGTCTGCTCCAGGAACGGCGTCATCTCCTGGCGCATGATGATGTCGCCGGTGGTGTAGAAGAGCCGGGGAAGCAGTCCGTCCCGGAAATACTGCGCGTCCCACTCCTTCCAGCGCTCGATGGCGCGCGCTGCCCAGTGTCCCCACTGCAGCCCGTGGGGCCGGTCGCCGTAGCTGGTTCGCACCCCACGGGTCTCGCCCCCCGACGCCGAGCGGGAGTTCGCGGGGCCGTACTGGTCGATGAGGGTGACCCGTGCGCCCATCCGCTGGAGGTGCAGCGCCGTCCAGGCACCAAAGTTTCCCGCGCCCACCACCACCACGTCCGGAGCCTGCCCGCTGCGCACCGCCGCCGCACGTCCCGCCAGCGCGGCAGGAGTGGCCGCACCGGTGAGCGCCGCACCGGCACCGGCGGTGGCCACCCTGAGGAAGTCTCGACGGTCGATGGTCACGGATCTCCCTCCGGGTGTGTGGTTCAGTTGCGCCGGCGCGACGCCCCCAGGGCGCGAAGACTCAGCGCCTTCAGCGCCTCCTCGTCCGGCGGGAGCTCGCCGGCGCCGGGCTCGAATCCGTTCAGTTCCAGGATATACGCCACCACATCGACGTATTCCTGGAGGGAGAGACTGCCCGGTGCATCCTCGGGCATGGTGGAAACGATGTGACCGAAGAGGTGTCCGGCGGTGCGGCGACGCCACTTGAAGCGGAACTGCCGGTCTCTGAACTCGCTGCTGTAGTGGCACTCCGTACAGCTGCGCCGAAAGACCGCTCGGCCTCGCCGCGCCTGTTCCAGGCTGAAGGTGAGCCCGGCGTCGGAGGCGGTGGTGGTGTCGCGGCTTCGCGCGGTGGGTGGCGAGGTGGCGACGCGAGGTGCGTCGGCGGCGCGGTTACCCGTCGGCGCCTGCACCGCCGGCGCTCCGGTGTCGCCCGCCGCGGGCCGGGGCGGCTCCGGCGAGGCGGGGCTGCACGCTGCCAGTCCCAGCGTCGCCGCCGTCATCATCTGGGTCAGGAGGGTCCGAGGCATCGCTCTCCACTCGGGGTTCTGGACATGGTCGATTGGCCCCGCCGGGCGGTCGCGCACCAACATGCGGGGGGACCGCGAAGGGCGGCAAGCACCCGTCGGGCGGGCACGCCTCTCACACCTTGGTATAGATCCCGCGACGGTGGAGGAGGTGCGCCACGGCCCACCAGAGCGCCACGTGGGCGAGAGCGAAGGCCAACGAGCCGTTGAGTGGACCCGCCCAGGGCTCGAACACCCGGGCGTACAGCCACCCGTAGAGGGCGGGTCCTTCCTCCCCTCCGACACGGACTGGGAGGAGCATCTTCGTGAACATCCCTGACGCCACGAACACCGCTGTGGGATTCATGCCGTACGCCACCAGCGGCGCCAGCCAGCGCCACCGCCGGAGGTCCACCACCCAGTACAGGGTTGCCAGCGCGACGAGGGCGGCTCCGGCGGTGAAGAGCACGTACGAGGAGGTCCAGAGGTTCTTGTCGATGGGGACGAACCGGCCCCAGGCCAGGCTCAGCATGGTAGACGCAACGCCAGCGATGGCCAGTCCGTGAACCATGCGGGGCGACGCCTGCCGCCGGCGGAGCCACCGTCCCGCCAGGACGCCCAGCAGCGTGGTGGCGATGGCGGGGAGCGTGGAGAGAAGACCCTCCGGGTCCCACGTCTCCTGCAAGAGGTGCCCGCCCAGGAGCCTGTACGAGTAAGAGAGCGTGCCGGAGCGGCGCATACACGTGTGCCCAGCTCCCGGGATTGTTCACCAGGATCATCGCGGCGATGGTGAGCCCCCGGAAGGCATCCAGCGACACGATGCGCCCCATGTCTCCGTGCTCCTCCGCGCTCAGGCGCTCCCCACCGCCGGTGCCGGATCCACATCGCGCCCCCTGCCGGCTCAGCCGGCTGCCCGGAAGTACGCCTCGATGAGGTCTGCCATCCGGCGGAAGCGGTCCGGATCGCCGACGTCCAGGACCGGGACGTCGGCGGGAAAGTCCTCCACGTCGGTGAGGATCCCCAGGTACGGAGCCTCCCCCTGGTGCGGCGTTCCGTAGATGGGCTCGTGGCCGGCCGCCCGGCGGTACACCTCGAAGCGCGGCGCGCCGGACTCCTTGTGCCCCTCCGCCACCACGATGTCGAAGTCGCTCAGGTGGCGCGCCACCAGCTCCTCCAGCGCCACCTCCTCGTGGGACCACGTGCCCACGTAGGCGAAGCCCTCGGGGCCGGAGAGGAACGACGCCCGGGCACCCCCTTCCGCCCGGTGGCGGTGCGAGTCCCTGCCCTCCCGGTCCAGGTCGAAGTGATGGCCGTGCTTGGCCGTGGCGACGTCGTATCCGCGACGCACCAGCTCCTGCACCAGACC
>WGEM01000409.1 GCA_015492755.1 Gemmatimonadota bacterium
GCCGGACGGTCCGGGCGGTCCCCCCGCCTCCTCCCGCAAGGAAGGCGCGGAGCGTGCGCGCGGCGTGGTCCATGGTGCGCCCGCTCAGCCGGCCTGTGCGTGGGACTCGGGCGACAGGCCTAGTGTCTCCAGGATCCGCGGCCCGGCAGGCGCCAGAGCGTCGGGCACGTCCGGCCCGTCGCACACCCAGCGGGCGGGGAGCCGCAGGGCGTCTGCGAGATCCGCCAGGCCGGCCTCCCGCGGCACCTCGTCCAGCTTGGTGAGCAGGAGGTGCGTCGGCCCGGCGGCGGCCATCCGGGCCTTCAACGCGCGCGCCACGTCCAGGCGGACGCCGGCGGGGATGGTGAGGTGCACCTCATCGGGGCGGAGGGCGGCCAGCGCCTCCACCCAGTCGGCGTCGTCCGCCCAGCGTCCGGGGGTGTCCACCACCACCACGTCTCGGTCTTCCAGGCGCTTCAGCGCATGGGGTACCTCGCGGGGGTGGTAGACCACCTCCAGCGGAAGTCCCGCGATCTCGGCGTACGTCTGAAGCTGCTCGATGGCCCCGACGCGGTAGGTGTCCAGGCTGAGGAACCCCACCCGCCGCGTGCCCAGGCCGCGCTCGTTGAGCGCCAGCTTCACCGCCCCGGTGGTCTTGCCGGCGCCGGGCGGTCCCACGAGCGCCACCACGTAGGGCCGCGGCAACCGCGCCCGGTCGGGCTCGGGAGCGCGTCCGGCGTCCAGGCGGTTTCGGAAGGCCTCCACCTCGGCGGCGCGGGCCGCCACCACTTCGAAGACGTCACCCGCCGGGCGGCGCAGCACGTGCGTGCGCACCACCATGGCGTCGTCGCCCAGGAAGTGGCTCACGTGACGGATGAGGGCGCGCAGATCACGCCCGCGGAAGGTCTCAAGCTGCATGGGGCATCTCCCACGTTGCTACGCTCTGGAGGTTGGCCTGCGGCGGGAGTTCCGCCAGCGATATGACGGGCACGCCCGGAAGGACGGGTTCGATGAGGCGGCGCACGCCCACGCGCAGACCCGGTGGCGTGATGATGGGCACCGGGCGCCCGTCGGAGGCGTACGCCCGCGCCAGGTCGTCCAGCCGGCCCAGGAGGCTGGTGAGGGTGTCGGGATCCAGGAGTTCGTCGGGCGTCCGGTTGGCGCGCGGGCTGAAGAGGCCCATGAGCGCCGCCTCCAACCTGGGTCCGATGGTGATGCCGCGGATGGCGCCGTCGGGTCCCGTGTAGCTCTCGGCGATGACGTTGGCCAGCGCCCGGCGCACGTGTTCGGTGAGGGCCTCGGGCTCCTTGGTCTGATCCGCCACGTCCGCCAGCGTCTCCAGGATCGTCACCAGGTCGCGGATGGGCACCCGCTCCTGCAGCAGCCGCTGCAGGACGCGGTGCAGCGTGCCCAGCGGCACCTTGGCGGGAACCACCTCGTCCACCAGCGCCGGATACGTCTCCTTCAGCGTGTCGATCATCTCCTGGACGTCCTGCCGCCCCAGGAGTTCGGCGGCGTGCGCCTTGAGCGTCTCCATGAGGTGCGTGGCGAGCACCGTGGACGGCTCCACCACGGTGTAGCCCGCCGCCTCCGCATCCACCTTCCCCTGCGGCGCGATCCACTTCGCCGGCATGCCGAAGCTGGGATCGAAGGTGTCGATGCCCTCCACCTCCTCGTAGACGCCCCCCGTGTCCAGCGCCAGCAGGTGGCGCGGCATCACCTCGCCCCGCGCCACCTCGGTGCCGCGGATCTTGATCACGTACTGGTTGGGCTCCCGCCGGACGTCATCCCGGATGCGGATGGGCGGGACGAGGATGCCGATGTCCAGCGCCGCCTGCTTCCGCAGCAGCTTGATCCGGCTCAGGAGGTCGCCGCCCTGCTTCTCATCCACCAGGGGAATGAGGCCGTATCCCACCTCCAGCTCCACCGCATCGATCTGAAGGAGGTCCTGCACCGGGCTCCGCTCCACCGGCTCCGCCTCCGCATCGTCCGTGGAGGAGGTGCCCGGGAGCGTGCCCACCTCTGGCTCGTCCGCCTGGAGCGTTCCGGCGTAGCGCGCCGCCGCGGCGGTCCCGCCTGACAGCACCAGGAAGGGTACGGTGGGCATCCCCGGTACCAGCGCCAGCGCGCCCAGGAACCCCGACGCGATCCAGAGCGGCTTGCCGTCCTGCCCCATCTGGCGGACCACCGCCGACGCCACACGCTCCGAACCCGACGACGAGGTTACCATGATCCCCGCCGCCGTTGAGATGATGAGGGCGGGAATCTGGCTCACGAGACCGTCACCCACCGTGAGGATGGTGTACTCCCCCAGCGCGCGGCTCAGCGGCATCCCCCGCTGCACCACGCCCACGAAGAGCCCGCCCACGATGTTGATGCCGGTGATGAGGAGGCCGGCGATGGCGTCGCCGCGCACGAACTTGGCGGCGCCGTCCATGGCCCCGTAGAAGTCCGCCTCGCGGCTGATCTCCTCCCGGCGAAGGCGCGCGGTCTCATCGTCGATGAGGCCGGCGGAGAGGTCCCCGTCGATGCTCATCTGGCGACCCGGCATGGCATCCAGGGTGAACCGCGCCGCCACCTCCGCCACGCGTCCCGCGCCCTTGGTGATGACGATGAAGTTGATCCCCACCAGGATGAGGAAGATCACCACCCCCACCACGTAGTTGCCGCCGATGACGAACTGTCCGAACGACTCGATCACCTTCCCCGCCTCACCCCGACCCAGGATCAGGCGCGTGGAGCTCACATTCAGCGAGAGCCGGTAGAGCGTCAGGATCAGGAGCACCGCAGGGAAGGACGAGAACTCCAGCGGGCGCCGCACGTGGAGCGCCACCAGCAGGATGAGGAGCGACGAGGCGATGGAGAGCGCCAGGAAGAGATCCAGGAGCGCGGTGGGGAGCGGCAGAACCAGGAGCGCCACCACGAAGACCACGCCCACCA
>WGEM01000410.1 GCA_015492755.1 Gemmatimonadota bacterium
CCCTTCTTCCGCTCCTTCTCCACCTCCTCCGGGAGCGCCTCGTCTGCGGTGAAGACGATGGTCCCCTCGTCGTCGGTCCAGCGGTATGCCCGCACCGAGGTGGCGTGGTCCGTGAGCCGGATCGCTTCGCCCCCGTCGGTCCGCATGAGGAAGAGCTGCGCCTTCCCGTCCACCGTGCGGGTGAAGCTCAGGTACGTGCCCCGCGGTGAGAACGCCACGTTGGACGCGCCCTCCTCGCCGATGAAGCGATACGCCGCTCCGCCGCTGGCGGGTACCTTCCACCACGTGGTCTTCCGCTCGTTCTCATCCCAGTCCAGGTCGCTCCGGCCAAAGAGCACCCACGACCCGTCGGGCGCCAGGAGCACCTGACCCACCCCCACCATGTCGAGCACGTCGTCGGTGGTCATGGGCCGGCGCTCCTGGGCCGCCAGGGCGACGGGTGCCGCGGCGGCGGCGAGCGCCACCAGGACGAAGCCGAGTCGTCTCAGGTGCGGCGGCAGGCGTGCGTCACGGCCGGCAATGATCGAGGCTCTGCTGCGGTGGAACATGGAGCGTCCTCGGGTGGCGAGCGGGGTTCGTTGCCGCAGGGTGGGCAGGAGTGCGCCTCCCTGCGAGATTTCCAGTATGGCGGTGTAGCATACGCCCACGTCCCCCGCACCGGAAACACCGTGGACCGCGCTCGTTACATCCTGGCCGTACTGCTGGTGGTGACACTGCCGCCGGCGCTCCTGTGGTGGTTCCTCATCCACCCCTTCACCGACGTCTGGCGGAGGGTGGGGGCCCGGCTCACGCTCACCCTCATGACGCTCCTCTTCGTGGCCGGCGCCGGCTTCCTGTACAGCATCCGCCACTTCCTGGTGGGCCGGGACCTGGGCACGCACTGGCTTCCGGCGGTGGCGGGACTGGTGTTCGTGGGGCTGGCCTTCCTCATCGCCCTGGAGCGGCGCAAACAACTCACCTTCTCCATCCTGGCGGGTCTCCCGCAGCTGGACCCGGCTCGCAAGGGGCCACTCCTCACCGAGGGCATCTACGCGGTGATCCGCCACCCCCGCTACGTCGAGGTGGCGCTGGGGACGGTGGGCTATGCGCTCCTGGCCAACTACTCGGGGACCTACATCCTGGCGGCGCTCACGCTGCCTGCGCTTCACGGGATCGTGCTCCTGGAGGAGCGGGAGCTGGAGGACCGCTTCGGAGACGAGTACCGCGCCTATCGCGAGCGCGTCCCCCGGTACATTCCGAAGCGGCGGGCCTCACGCGCCGGCTGAGGCGCCTCTCACGCCCCCGCCAGTACTTCCCGGATGACGGCGGCGGCGCGCATCACGTCGTCGCGCCCCACGTCCCGGTGCGTCACCGCGCGCACGGCCCGGCGTCCCGAGGGAAGCATGTGCACACCGGCGGCGTGGCAGCGTGACGCGAAGATCCCCGCGTCCATGGCGGTGACGCGGAACCGCACGATGTTGGACTGAACCCGCGAGAGATCGATCTCCAAGCCGGGAAGCCCCGCCAGCTCTTCCGCCAGGAGGCGGGCGTGTTCCACGTCCTTCACCAGATCTGCGCGGTGGTGCTCCAGGGCGTGGTGCGCCGCCGCCGCCAGCACGCCGGCCTGCCGGAATCCCCCGCCGTACTGCTGCTTGAAGCGCCGCGCGCGCGCCACCAGCTCCGCCGAGCCCGCCAGCGCCGAGCCCACCGGCGCGCCCAGCCCCTTGGAGAAGCAGACGTTCACCGTGTCGAAGGGCGCGGCGAAGGCGCGCTCCTCCACCCCCGATGCGGCGGTGGCGTGCCAGAGACGCGCGCCGTCCAGGTGGGTGGTGAGGCCGTGCCGGCGGGCGGCGGCGCAGACCGCCTCCACCCGCTCCAGCGGCCATACCGTGCCGCCGCCTGCGTTGTGGGTGTTCTCCACGCACAGGAGCCGGAGGCGTGGGGTGAGGTGGCCCGGGTTGAAGGGGTGGGGCGGCTCTACCGCCGCGTCCACGTCGTCGGGACCGAAGACGCCGGCCTCCCCCGTGACGGGCCACGCGCTCACGCCCGCCAGTGCCGCCGCCGCTCCGCTCTCGTTGAGGATCACGTGCGCCCACCGCTCCACCAGCATGGCATCACCGGGCTCGGTGTGGGTGCGCACGGCGATCTGGTTCGACATGGTCCCGGTGGGCACGAAGACGGCGTCCTCCTTACCCAGAAGCCGGGCCACCCGCTCCTCCAGCGCCCGGACGGTGGGGTCCTCACCGTACACGTCGTCGCCCACCTCGGCGTCCGCCATGGCGCGCCGCATCGCCTCGGTGGGGCGCGTCACCGTGTCGCTTCGCAGATCGATCATGGGAGTGGTGTAGCAGGTGGGTCCGGCGCCGCGCAACCCGACCCGCCTCCGCCGGCTTGACGGGGCGCCGGACCCACCTGCTACACCACTCCCATGATCGA
>WGEM01000411.1 GCA_015492755.1 Gemmatimonadota bacterium
CTCCCGCGGGACCAGATAGTGCGCCACGGCCCGGCCGTTCTTCTTGTAGATGATCATGGCGCCCCTGCGTCCCTCCAGGAGGCAGATCTCAGCGCCCTCCTCCTCCAGCCTGCGGCGTGCCTCCACGGCCAGCGCCACTTCGGTTCCGCTGGCCAGCAGGATCACCCGGGGCCAGCCCGCCGACGCCTCCGCCAGGATGTACGCCCCCCGCCGGAGTCCCTCCGCGGAGGCGAGCGCCCCGGCCGACCGGTGGAGGGGCGGGACCTTCTGGCGGCTCAGCGCCAGGAAGGAGGGCCCGCGCCTCCGCTCGACGGCCACCCGCCACGCCACCTCGGTCTCCGCGGCGTCCGCCGGGCGGAGATCCAGCAGGTTGGGCATGGCCCTCAGCGCGGCCAGGTGCTCCACGGGTTGGTGGGTGGGGCCGTCCTCCCCCAGGCCGATGGAGTCGTGCGTGAACACGTACACCACCGGCTGCTCCATGAGAGCCGCCAGGCGGATGGCGGGACGCATGTAGTCGGAGAAGACCAGGAAGGTCCCTCCGAAGGGCCGGAGCCCGCCGTGGAGGGACATGCCGTTCATGACGGCGCCCATGGCGTGCTCCCGGACGCCGAAATGGATCACCCGGCCGCCCGGTGACTCCCCGAGGAGGTCGTCCGCTCCTGCGATGTCCGTCTTGTTGGAGCCCGCCAGGTCGGCGGATCCGCCCACCAGCGTGGGCAGCCCTGCCGCGAGACCCTGGAGGACCTTCCCCGACCAGTTCCGCGTGGCGTCGGCCGTGTCCACCGAGGAGAGATCGGGCACCTCCCGGTCCCACCCCGGGGGAAGCTCCCCACCGAGGGCCCGCTCCAACTCCGCGGCCACCCCGGGATGCTCCACGCGGTACACGTCGTAGCGGGCCTGCCAGGCCTGCTCCAGACGCTCTCCCTTGGACGTGCAGGCCCGCCAGTGCTCCCGGGCCGCGGGATCCACGTAGAAGGGCTCGAGGGAGGGATATCCCAGGTTCTTCTTGGTGGCCTCCACCTCCTCGGCGCCCAGCGGGGCCCCATGGGTGCGGGCGCTCCCGGCCAGGTTGGGGCTCCCGTATCCGATGACGGTCCGCACCATGATGAGAGAGGGGCGGTCCTCCACCGACGCAGCCTCCCGGAAGGCCAGGTCCAGCGCCTCCAGGTCGTTGCCGTCGTGGACCCGGAGGACGTGCCACCCGTACGCCTCGAAGCGGCGGGCGTGGTCCACCGAGGTAGCCAGCGCCGTGTCTCCCTCGATGGTGATGTGGTTGTCGTCGAAGATCCAGGTGAGCTTGCCCAGCTTCTGATGTCCCGCCAGCTCGGCCGCTTCGTGGGAGATCCCCTCCATGAGATCCCCGTCGGAGCAGAGGGCGTACGTCCGGTGGTCGATGACCTCGTGCCCGGGACGGTTGAACCGGCTGGCCAGCCACCGTTCGGCCAGCGCCATCCCCACCGAGGTCGCCACGCCCTGGCCCAGCGGTCCCGTGGTGGTCTCCACGCCCGGAAGGTGCCCGAACTCGGGGTGCCCCGCGGTGGGGGAGCCCCACTGGCGGAAGCGCCGGAGATCCTCCTCCGAGACGTCGTAGCCGCTCAGGTGGAGGAGGGAGTACAGGAGCATGGAAGCGTGGCCGGCCGAGAGGACGAACCGGTCCCGGTCGGGCCACGACGGGTTGCGGGGGCTGTGGCGAAGGTGCCGGTGGAAGAGGACGTAGCCCACCGGGGCAAGCCCCATGGGGGCTCCGGGATGTCCGGAGTTGGCCTGCTGCACCGCGTCCATGGAGAGGACACGGATGGCGTCGATGGCCAGTCGCTCGGTGTCGGTCATGTCGTCACCACGAAGTTCACGAGGCGGTCCGGCACCACGATGACGCGGCGGACGGTGGCACCCTCCAGGTGCCGGGACACGTTCTCCTCGGCGCGCGCCATGGCGGTGAGCGCCTCCTCATCGGCGCCCCGCGGCGCGTCGATGGTTCCCCGGAGCCTCCCGTTGACCTGCACCGCCACCCGCACCGTATCCTCCAC
>WGEM01000412.1 GCA_015492755.1 Gemmatimonadota bacterium
GAGTGCCACCGACGCGCTCAGGGCGGTGGCCACCACGTTGGAGTTGCGGCTGAACCAGCTCCGTTCGGGCACGAAGATCTGGTCGCCCGACTGAATGGGCGAATCCGCGAGGCGGGTGTCGGCGCCGATATCCACGGCGATCTCCTGGCCGTTGCGGATGACGCGCACTCGGTCGGGGTCGCCGATGGGTGTGGCTCCTCCCGCCAGCGCCACCACGTCCCGGATGGTCATGGTAGGATCCGCCAGCTTCAGCCCCGGCTCGTTCACCGCACCCATGATCCGGATGCGCCGGAGCACCGTGATGTCGATGGACGGATTGCGCAGATACTGGCGGTAGTCGGCCAGGAGCTTGGCTTCCAGGCTCGCCGGCGTCTCGCCGATGACCGAGTATTCGCCCACCCGCGGGAAGACCACCGTCCCCGCCTCATCGACGATGAACTCTCCGGACATGTCGGGCTCCCGCCAGATGAAGAGGCGGATGACGTCGCCCGGCCGGATGGGCTGATCGCTCGTCGTGGCGGGCGTATCGGGGGGCGGCGAAGAGGTGCTCTGGGCTTCGGCGCTTCCGGTGCACAGCACCAGGGCCACGAGGGAAATCGTTGTAAAGCGGTTCAAGGCGTGATCCTGCTGGTCATGAGGCGAGAGGTGGGCCGGGAACCCGGACCTTCATCTGTTCCCACGGCCAATGTACCATTCACCCTATACTGCAACAACGATGCCGGAGGTCCACTCCGGTGACGTCCCGCGGACCCGAGGGCGACCTTTCGCCCCCCACGGGTGTATTCATCACGGTTTTCCGACATTGTGCGCGGGCTTCGGCCGCGCGAGCCACCCATAGAATCGATGCTCAAGACCGCAATCAAGGGCCTCCTGGGCTCCCGTCACAAGCGAGAGGCGAAGAAGCTTCAGCCCCTCGTGGATGAAATCAACCGTCTCGCCGAGTCCTACCAGTCACTCAGCGACGACGAGCTGCGAGCCAAGACCGACGAATTCCGGGCCCGGATCGAGGCCGCCACAGGGGCCATCAAGGCCGAGATCGAGGAGCTGAGGCGGCAGAAGCGGAGCTCCACCGACCCCGACGAACGGCAGCGGCTGGCGGAGGAGATCGGCCGGCTCGAGGCGCGTCTCCTGGAGACCATCGAGGACACGCTGGAGGAGATCCTGCCCGAGGCCTTCGCCGTGGTGAAGGACGCGTGCCGACGTCTCGTGGGCACCGAGATCGTGGTGACGGGCCAGAAGATGGTGTGGGACATGGTGCCGTACGACGTCCAGCTCATCGGCGCCATCGCGCTTCACCGGGGGAAGGTGGCGGAGATGGCCACGGGGGAGGGAAAGACCCTGGTGGCCACCATGCCGCTCTACCTGAACGCCCTGGCGGGCCGCGGCGCGCACCTGGTGACGGTGAACTCCTATCTGGCGCAGCGCGACGCCGAGTGGATGGGCACCGTCTACACGTTTCTCGGCCTCACCGTGGACGTCATCGACCTCCACGATCCGGGCTCACCGGAGCGCCGCGCCGCCTACCGGGCCGACATCACCTACGGCACCAACAACGAGTTCGGGTTCGACTACCTGCGGGACAACATGGTGCACTCGCTGGAGCAGCGGGTGCAGCGTGAACACGCGTACGCCATCATTGACGAGGTGGACTCCATCCTCATCGACGAGGCCCGCACGCCCCTCATCATCTCCGGCCCGGTGGGACGGGACACGTCCACGCCCTTCAAGCAGTACAACCCGCTGGTGGCGAACCTCTACAAGAAGCAACTCCGCATCTCCAACGAGATGGTGAGCGAGGCGGAGAAGCTCCTGGAGGAGGGGCGGGAGTTCGAGGCGGGGGAGAAGCTCCTGGCGGTGAAACGGGGAACCCCCCGCCACCGCAAGCTCATGAAGCTCTTCGCCGACAACCCGTCGCTGCAGACGCTGGTGAACAAGGTGGAGGCGGAGTACATGCGGGAGAAGCGCCTCCACGAGCTGGACGAGCTGCTCTACTTCGCCATGGACGAGAAGGGGCACAACGTCCACCTCTCGGACCGTGGCCTGGACGAGCTCTCCCCGGGCGACCCCGAGGCGTTCACCGTGCCGGACCTTTCGGCGGCCATCGGCGAGATCCAGGAGGACGAGACCCTCAGCGTCGAGGAGAAGCGCGCGCGGATTCAGGAGCTGGAGGCGGAGTACGCGGAGAAGAGCCAGAAGATCCACGTCATCCACCAGCTCCTGAAGGCATACACCCTCTACCACCGGGACGAGAAGTACATCATCGGCGAGGGTGGCGAGGTGGTGATCGTGGATGAGTTCACCGGCCGCCAGATGCCCGGACGGCGGTGGAGCGACGGGCTGCACCAGGCCGTGGAGGCGAAGGAAGGCGTGGAGGTGCGCGGCGAGACGCAGACACTCGCCACCATCACCATCCAGAACTACTTCCGGATGTACGACAAGCTGGCGGGGATGACGGGGACGGCGGAGACGGAGGAGAACGAGTTCCACCAGATCTACGGGCTCGACGTCCTGGTCATCCCCACCAACAAGCCGGTGATCCGGGAGGACCGCGAGGACCTCATCTTCCGCACCAAACGGGAGAAGTACAACGCCATCATGGACGAGGTGGAGCGGCTTCACAGAATGGAGCTGCCCGTTCTGGTGGGCACCACCAACGTGGACGTCTCCGAGACGCTGTCGCGCATGCTCAAGCGACGGGGGATCCCGCACCAGGTCCTCAATGCCAAGCACCACAAGCGCGAGTCGGAGATCGTGCGCGACGCCGGCCAGCCCGGCGCGGTGACCATCGCCACCAACATGGCCGGGCGGGGCACCGACATCAAACTCGGGGAGGGGGTCCGCGAGCCGCGCACCGTCCGCTGGCTGCGGGAGCGCGGGGTCTCGGTGGAGGAGGTCCTTCCGGTGGATCCCATCCGTGCCGAGAACCTGCAGGCCGAACACGACGACGACGTGGTGGAGTGCGGTGGGCTGCACATCATCGGTTCGGAGCGTCACGACTCGCGCCGCATCGACCGCCAGCTTCGCGGCCGAGCAGGCCGGCAGGGCGATCCGGGGGCCTCTCAGTTCTTCCTCTCCCTCGAGGACGATCTGATGCGGCTCTTCGGCTCGGAGCGCATCGCCAACGTGATGGACCGCTGGGGCGCCCAGGAGGGCGAGGTGATCACGCACAAGCTGGTCACCAAGTCCATCGAGCGCGCGCAGAAGAAGGTGGAGATGAACAACTTCGAGGCGCGCAAACGCTTGCTGGACTACGACGACGTCATGAACCAGCAGCGCGAGGTCATCTACGACCTGCGGCTCTTCGCGCTGGAGGGTGGGGAGGATCTCAAGGGCGAGATCTGGGACATGATCGAACGGACCGCCCGTTCGCTCATCGACGACTACCTCCCGGAGGACGAGCCCGAAGACACCTGGGACCTGGCGGGCCTCAAGCAGAAGCTGCTTCTGGACTTCTTCGTTCCGGTCCCGCAGCTCCCCGACGTGAACGATCCGGAGCACGAGATCGAGCGCCATGAGGTGGAGGAGTGGGTCCTGGATGCTCTGAAGGAAGCGTTTCACCGGAAGCTGGAGAGCCTCGGCGAGCACCAGGAGCAGGTGGCCAGCTTCATCATGCTCTCGGTGATCGACGACAAGTGGAAGGACCACCTGTACGATCTCGACCACCTGAAGGCGTCCATCGGGTTCCGCGGCTGGGGTCAGAAGGACCCGCTCATCGAGTACAAGAAAGAGGCCTTCGAGATGTTCGTGGACCTCATGGCGGACCTGCGGCGCACGGTGGCGAGTTACTTCTTCCGGGCTCAACTGGGTCCGCCGCAGCCCCGCCGTCGCA
>WGEM01000413.1 GCA_015492755.1 Gemmatimonadota bacterium
CCTCGCTACCAGCGCCCCCTCTCCTACCACCTCATCACCGTGCCCCTCACCGCAGACCATCAGCACGACATCGGACGGATGCGCGAGGCCGCCGAGGACACGCGCCGCCCCGCGGTGGTCTACTTCTGCAATCCCAACAACCCCACGGGGACCGTCACCGACTGCGCCGACATCGACGCCTGGATCGCCGACGCGCCCGAAACCACCGTCTTCCTCATGGACGAGGCGTACTTCGAGTACGCCGATCACCCCCGCTACTGGTCCTCGCTCAGGTGGATCGAAGACCGCCCCAATGTGGTGGTGGTGCGCACCTTCTCCAAGATCTTCGGGATGGCGGGGATGCGGCTGGGCTACGGTGTGGCGCATCCCGACACCGCCCAGCGACTCCGGGAGTTCGTGATGCAGAACAATCCCAACGTCCTGGCCGCCGCCGCAGGCGTGGCGTCGCTGGCCGACGAGGGTCTCATCCAGCGGAGTCGCGAAGTGAACAAGGCGGCGAAGCAGATCGTCCTGGAAACATGCGCCGAGCTGGGTCTGGAAACGCTCCCCACCCAGACGAACTTCATCATGCACCGCATCCACGGAGATCTGGCCACCTACATCGAGCGGATGCGCGAAGCGGGCATCCGCGTCGGGCGCCCCTTCCCGCCCATGCTGGAGTGGAACCGCCTCTCCTTCGGCCTCCCGGAGGAGCAGGCGCGCTGGGCCGAGACCATCCGGGACTTCCGCCGCAGAGGGTGGATCTGAGCGTGGAGACGAACGACATGACCCGATCAAGACGCGCGCGTATGATACGCATCATATTCGCAATTACGATTGTCGCGACACTGGCCGCCCTCGTGCAGCCCGCCACTCCCCTTCCCGCGCAGAACGCACCCGTCTCGCCCACCGCCTCGGAGCGCACCGCCGACGGCAAGCGCCGCCTGCAGATCGCCGACTACCGCCTCTGGCGCACCATCGAGGACGAACGCATCTCCCGCGACGGACGTTGGGTGGCGTGGACGTACCGGCGCGTGAGGGGCGACGACACCCTCCACGTGATGGAGCCCGGCGGCGAGGCGCACCACACGGTGGCGCGCGCCTCGGGCGCGGAGTTCAGTCCCGACGGACGCTGGGTGGCGTACTTCGTGTCCCCACCGCTGGCGGAACGCGAGAAGCTTGAGCGCGAAGGCAAGCCGGTGCCCCGCGAGGCGGGCCTCCTGAACCTGGCCACCGGAGAGACCCGCACCTGGAGCGACGCCGCCTCCTTCGCCTTCTCGGAGACGTCGTCGCACTTCATGGTGCGCAAGCGCAAAGCGGACGGGGACGCCGAACACGGCGGTACCGACCTCGTCCTCCGCAACCTCCGCGAGGGCTACGAGGAGCTCATCGGGAGCGTGAACGCCGCGGCTTTCAACAAGCCCGGAACGCTCCTGGCGTACACGGTGGATGCCGCCGGTCGGGAGGGGAACGGCGTGTACGTGGTGGACCTGGCCACCGGTGCCCGCCGGGCGCTGGACAACGCGGGGGCCACGTACGCGCGGCTCACCTGGGCGGAGTCCGGCGACGCGCTGGCGGTGCTCCGCGGAACGAAGCCCGAGGGAAAGGTGGAGCGTGAGAACGCGCTTCTGGCCTTCACGGGCGTGAGCGCCTGGGCCACCGCCGGCACCGACGCCGGCACATTCCGCACCGTCACCTTCACCGCCACCGACGGGCTGGCCGAGGGGTGGGTCCTCAGCGAGAAGTCGGCGCCCTTCTGGAACGAGCCCGCCACCACCCTTTTCGTGGGCACGCGCCCCCAGTCCGATGAGCTGGAGCCGTGGCCCGAAGACCGGCTCCCGCCGGCGGACGTGAACATCTGGCACTGGCGGGACGACCGCATCCAGTCGGAGCAGCAGAAGTCGGCGGAGCGTGACCGGAACCGCACCTACCTGGCCGCCGCCCACGTGGACGACGGACGCCTGGTGCCGCTGGCGGACGAGCGGATGCGTACGCTGGAGGTCACCCGCGACGGTCGCTGGACCATCGGCCGCGACGGCACGCCGTATGTCTCGGACTGGAAGCCCCCGCTGGCGGACTACTACCGGGTGGACACCCGCACCGGCGAGCGCACGCTCGTGCTGGAGGCGCACCTCCGCACGCTGGGCCTGAGTCCCGGCGGCCGCCACTACCTCTACTGGAAGGACGGCGACGTCTGGGATTACCGCATCGAAGCAGACGAACACGTCAACCTCACCGCCGACGCGCCGGTGGACTTCACGAACGCCGAGTACGACCGCTTCGGCGAGAAGCCCCCCTACGGCGTGGCGGGATGGACGGCGGACGGCGCGGGGGTGGTGCTGAACCACCGGTACGACCTCTGGCTCCAGCCGCTGGACGGAGGTCCCGCCACCAACCTCACCCAGGGCCGGGGCGACGCCGAGGAGATCCGCTTCCGCTACCTCCGCACCGACCCGGAGGAGCGGGCCATCGACCTGTCGAAGTCCCTGCTCCTGGACGCCTACGGCCAGTGGACGAAGAAG
The DNA here is from genome assembly GCA_015492755.1 of Gemmatimonadota bacterium. Taxonomy (GTDB): domain Bacteria; phylum Gemmatimonadota; class Gemmatimonadetes; order Longimicrobiales; family Gaopeijiaceae; genus S146-37. The sequence goes on from WGEM01000413.1 coordinate 2,502, forward strand.
GAGGGCCTCTTCGAGCTGGCCGACGGAGCGCTCCGGTAGCTGGCGTGGGAGGAC
>WGEM01000414.1 GCA_015492755.1 Gemmatimonadota bacterium
AGATGTGTATAAGAGACAGGGGTATCCCGGTCCAGGACATGGCGCGGGCGCACGCGTTCGCGCGCGACCGGGGCGCCCGGGTGCTGGGCCCCAACTGTCCGGGTCTCATCTCGCCGGGGAAATCCAAGGTGGGGATCCTTCCGGCGCAGATCGTGGCGGAGGGGCCGGTGGGCGTGGTCTCCCGCTCCGGGACGCTCACCTACGAGGCCGTGTACCAGCTCACGAATGCGGGAATCGGCCAGACCACCTGCGTGGGCATCGGCGGCGATCCCCTCATCGGCACCGACTTCATCGACTGCCTCGAGGCCTTCGAGGCCGACCCGGATACCCGGGCCGTGGTGATGATCGGCGAAATCGGTGGCACCGACGAGCAGGACGCGGCGGTGTTCGTGAAGGAACACATGAGCAAACCGGTGGTGGGATTCATTGCCGGTCAGACGGCGCCGCCCGGGCGGCGGATGGGCCACGCCGGAGCCATCATTTCGGGATCGGCGGGTACGGCGGCGGAGAAGATCCGGGCCTTCGAGGAGAACGGCATCGCCGTGGCCAGGAGGCCGGTGGACATCGTGGGTCTCATCCAGGAAGCCCTGGCCTGAACCCCGTCCCGACGGTTCGGGGGCCGGGACCCTTCGCGCGGGCCCAGGAGGACGACATGAGCGAACGCGGCAGGCTGGTGGCCGACGCCCTCGAGCCGGTGCAGTACCGGGTCTACCCGGAGACGCCGCTGAGTGAGGTCATCGATCTCATGGTGCGGCGCGGTGCGGGAGCCGTACCGGTGGTGGGTGAGCGTTACGAAGTCCTGGGCGTCATCAGCGCCGGCGACGTGCTGGAGTACGTCCTGGGTTCCGGCGCCCAGAGCGCCGGCGACGGGGACGTCCCGGAGCTGCAGGCGAAGGACCTCATGACCCGCTCGGTGTTGTGCGTGTCGGAGGAGCAACCACTTCAGGAAGCCGCGCGGATCATGGTGAGCCGCGGGGTGAATCAGCTCCCTGTGGTGCGCGAGGGGGAGCTGGTGGGATTCGTGACGCGGGAGTCGGTGCTGCGGGCGTTACACGGATCCGGGGCCGGGGAGGAGGACGCATCGCAGCCCGACGCTTGACGACCATCGCAACCGATCTCAACGACGGAACCGTTTCATGTCACAGACTTTGGCCATCATCAAGCCCGACGCCGTGGGCTCGGGCAAGGCGGGAAAGATTCTGGCACACCTGGAAGACGCCGGATTCACGGTGCGCGCCATGAAGATGGTGCGGCTCACCAAGGCGCAGGCTGGCGCCTTCTACGAGGTGCACCGGGAGCGGCCCTTCTACGGGGAGCTGGTGGAGTTCATGACCTCGGGTCCCGTGATCCCGATAGTCCTGGAGGCGGACAACGCCGTGGCGCGCCTCCGGGAGACCATCGGTGCCACCGACCCGGCCGAGGCGGCTGAGGGCACGGTCCGGAAGCTCTATGCCGAGTCCAAGGGCCGCAACGCGATCCACGCGTCCGACTCGGATGAGAATGCACGGGCGGAGATCGCCTTCTTCTTTTCGCGCAGCGAGCTCCTGGGTCTGGACTGACCCATCGCTGGACAAAAACCGCGCCCTGGCTAGCTTACACGACTATGCTAAGAATCGATCTCGATCGCCTGGCGCGTGAGGGATCGCTGGAGGTCGAGGCGGACGTCCCGGTGGACGCGCCGCTCTGGCTGGACAGCGGAGTGACATGGCGGGAGCCCGTGCACGTGGCGCTTCGCGCGTCATACGCCGGGTCGGGGGAAGTGGTGGTGCGCGGCTCCATCCGCGGTGTGCTTGCGCAGGAATGTCGGCGATGCCTGGAGCCGGTGCACGGGGATTTCCTGCAGGAGATGACGGTGGCCTTCGTCTCTCAGGGAGCGGTGGGCGCGGAGGAGGACGAGGGGATCCTGCTGTACGATCCGGCTGAAGCACTCGACCTCGGAAGGGCGGTACGCGAGGAGGTGATCCTCGCGGTGGATCCATATGTGGTATGTGACCCGGCGTGTCAGGGGCTCTGCCCGCGCTGCGGCGCCAACCGGAACGTGGAGGCGTGCGCGTGCGTGGACGAAGAGCTCGATCCCAGATGGGAGGCGCTGAGGGTCCTCAAGAAAGAGTGAACACTCATGGCCGTTCCTAAGAAGCGGACGTCGAAGCAGCGGAAGCGCAAGCGTCGCACGCACTACAAGGCGGAAGACGTCACGGTACACACCTGCCCCAAGTGCGGTGACCCCAAGATTCCCCACCGGGTTTGCCCCAACTGCGGGCACTACCGAGGGGAAGCGGTGCTCGAGCCCGACGTCGACTGAACGGGGACCGCACTCCGGTCCGGTGACCTCCCTCCCACCCGGCTGAGGCGTATCGATGCGCATCGCGCTGGATGCCATGGGGTCGGACCAGGCCCCCGCGTGCGAGGTGCAGGGCGCGCTGGAAGCGTTGGCGGAACTCGAGGATGACGTGGAGATCGTCCTCGTGGGGGACCGGTCGCTCATCGAGGCGGAGCTGGAGCGTCATCAGCCGGTGCCCGAGCGCATCCGCGTGGTGCACGCGCCGGAGCGCGTTACCGCAGACGACCCCCCGGCGTCGGTGATCCGGCGCAAACCGTCTTCGTCCATCGTCGTGGGGCTTCGCCTGCAGCAGGAAGGCGAGGCCGACGCCTTCGTGAGCGCCGGATCCACCGGCGCCGTCATGGCGACGTCGCTCTTCACGCTCCGACCCATGCCGGGCGTGGACCGTCCGCCGGTGGCCACGGTTCTGCCCACTGCCGCCGAGCCCTGCCTTCTGCTGGATGCCGGGGCGAACGTGGACTGCAAGCCCCACCACCTGGTGCAGTTCGCGCACCTGGGCAGTGCGTACGTGCGCGACATGATGGGGAAGGAGCGGCCGCGGGTCGGTCTCCTCAACATCGGAGAAGAGCCCACCAAGGGAGACGAGCTCACGCAGGAGACGTACCGACTCCTCGCCCGGGAGCCCGGGATCCATTTCGTGGGCAACGTGGAAGGCCGGGACATCATCCGGTCCGCGGCGGACGTGGTGGTCTGCGACGGGTTCGTGGGGAACGTGCTCCTCAAGTTCTACGAGTCCGTCGCCGGCTTCATCGTGGGACTCCTCCGCAAGGAGCTGGAGGGGCGTGAGGCCTCACTGGACCTGGACCGGGTCTTCCGCGTCCTGGATTACGCCGAGACCGGCGGTGCACCGTTGCTCGGCGTGTGCGGCGTCGCCATCATCTGCCACGGTGAATCCCCGCCCAAAGCCATCCGCAACGCGCTGAAGGCGGCGGCCCGGGCGGTGCGGTCCGACATGGTGAAGCACAGCGCTCGTGAGCTCGCGGCCACCATCAAGGAGGGGTCATGAGAAAGCCCGAACCCATCGTCGAGGTGGCCGCCACGGGGCGCTACCTTCCCGACTGCGTCGTCACCAACGACGATCTCGCCAGGCGGGTGGACACCTCCGATGAGTGGATCCGTACCCGCACCGGGATCCGCGAGCGGAGGATCGCGCCCGCGGAGGTCCTGGCGGCGGACATGGGCGCCGCAGCGGCCCGCCAGGCCATGGAGCGCGCCGGTGTGGAGCCCGGTGAAGTGGACATCCTCATCGTGAGCACCGCCACGCCCGATCGCTGGCTCCCCTCCACGGCGTGCGACGTGCAGGCGAGACTCGGGTGCTCGAACGCGGTGGCCTTCGACGTCATGGCGGCGTGTTCCGGGTTCATCTACGGGCTGAGCATCGCGGAGGGATACCTGGCGGCCGGGCGCGGAGAGGTGGCGCTGGTGGTGTCCGCCGAGAAGATGAGTTCCATCGTGGACTGGGATGATCGCTCCACCTGCGTGCTCTTCGGGGACGGCGCCGGTGCGGCGGTGGTGCGTCCCGCCAACGGGAGCGGCCGGGGGATCCTCTCCAGCCATCTCCGCTCCGACGGCAACCTGGCGAACCTCCTCCACCGTCCCGCCGGTGGCGCTGCGATGCCCCTCACCGAGGCGGTGCTGGCGGAGCGGAGTCACCTGGTGCGCATGGAGGGCCGGGAGGTCTTCAAGAACGCCGTACGCTCCATGGCGGAGGCGGCGGACCTGGCGCTGCAGCAGGCCGGTCTCACCGCCGACGACGTGGAGCTCCTGGTCCCTCACCAGGCCAACATCCGCATCATCGAAGCCACCGCCAAGTACGCCGGGATCCCCATGGACCGGGTCTTCGTGAACGTGGACCGGTACGGCAACATGAGTTCGGCCAGCGTACCGGTGGCGCTGGATGAGGCGGTGGAACAGGGGCGGATCAAAGCCGGCGATGACGTGCTGATGGTGGCCTTCGGCGCCGGCCTCACCTGGGGTGCCACGGCACTCCGCTGGTAGCGGGACGCAACCCTCCACCTCCATCCACGACAGGACGTTCATGGCACGGGCGCTTCTCTTTCCGGGGCAGGGGTCGCAGTACGTCGGTATGGCCAGGGAGCTGGCCGCAGCGGAGCCCGCCGCCGCCGAGGTTCTGGCCACCGCCGACGCGGTTCTGGGCGTTCCCCTCTCCAGGCTCATGGCCGAGGGACCGGCCGACGAACTCACCGCCACCCGGAACGCGCAGCCGGCGATCCTCACCCACTCGGTGGCCGTGCTGCGGGTCCTGGAGGGCCGCCTGGGCCCGGTGAGCATGGCGGCGGGGCACTCGCTGGGCGAGTTCAGCGCCCACGTAGCCGCCGGTACACTCCGGTTCGAGGACGCGCTGGAGGCGGTGCGCCTCCGGGGTGAACTCATGTACGAGGCGGGTCTGGCGCGACCGGGCACCATGGCGGCGGTGCTGGGTCTGGACGACGAGACGGTGGCCCGGGTCTGCGCCGGGGTGGACGAGGGCGTGG
>WGEM01000415.1 GCA_015492755.1 Gemmatimonadota bacterium
CACCAGCGCGGAGCCTTCCACGCCGGTCTCCCCCAGCACCAGCGCCCACCCCGGCTCTCCCACCGCGTTGAGGAACACGGCGTTGAGCACCGAGCTGGCGGCGCCCGCCACCAGTCCGCCCCAGGCGCCGAAGAGCCAGCCCAGGATCACCACCGGGAAGATGGAGAGCGCCAGCACGCCCACACCGGCGGCGCGGTAGAGGGGAACGAAGGCGCCGGCGTAGATCAGCACCGCCAACCCACCCAGCGCCACGCGCCGCCAGAGCGGCTCGATGCGGAGGCTCGCCCGGAAGGGGTTCCGGCGCTCGCCGCTCACGCGCGCACCCAACGGTCCACCAGCTCGCGCACCACCCGCTCCAGCTCGTCCAGATCCGACGGCTTGGTGACAAACTCGCGCGCGCCGAGAGCCAGGGCGCGCTCCTCGTCGCCGGGATTCACGGAGGAGGTAAAGACCACGACCGGCACCTGCTCCAGAACGCCCTCGTCTCTGGCCCACTCCAGGACGTGGAAGCCGTCCACGCGGGGCATGACGAGGTCCAGGAGCACGAGGTCCGGGAAGGGATGGGCGTCCCGGGAGTGGAAGGGCGGCAGACCGGCGAGGTAGGCGATGCCCTCCTCACCATCCCCCGCCACCCGGACGTCCAGACCCGGGAGCGCCCGGCGCGCGGCGATGCGTACCAGGAGCGCGTGGTCTTCGTTGTCTTCGATGACCAGGATGGTGTGGTCGGTGGGACGGCCCAAAACAAAACCCCGGGGTGCGGAACCCGTGAACGTGGCATCCGGCCCTGGGGGGTACGTGAAAGCTTGCGAAACACGGGTACGGTGTCCAGCCGCTGCGAGGGGGGGACGCGGCGTTCCGACTTGACGCCCGCACCGCCATCCGGCCCATTGGCGGCCCATGAACGCATCGAATACAGCACTCCTCCAGGATCCCATGGCGGTCTTCGGGTTCCTGGCGGCCCTGGTGGCGGGCGTCTTCTGGCTCTCGGGACTCCCCCGCTTCAAGAAGCTCTTCGACGTGGTCCCGCCGGTGATCTACGTCTACTTCCTGCCCATGCTCACCACCACGGCGGGGATCACGCCGTCGTCGTCGCCGCTCTACGACTGGACGGTGCCCTACCTCCTCCTCTTCGCACTGCTGCTGCTCATGGTGGCGGTCGACGTGAAGAGCATCCTGCGGCTGGGACCCACGGCGCTCTTCATGGTGACGGCGGGCACGGTGGGGATCATCGTGGGTGGGCCCGTCTCGCTCCTCCTCTTCAAGAACTTCCTCCCGCCCGACGCCTGGACGGGCTTCGCCGCGCTCTCCGGGAGCTGGATCGGGGGCACCGCCAACATGGTGGCCATCGCCGAGAGCGTGGGCACCTCACCCGACGCCCTGGGGCCGGTCATCGTGGTGGATACGGTGGTGGGCTACGGCTGGATGGGCGTCCTCATCGCCCTGGCGGCCTTCCAGCACCGCTTCGACCGCCGCACCGGCGCCAACACCGCCGCCATCGAAGACACCAACCGCCGACTGGCGGAGCTGAGTCAACGCCGTCACCCCACCACGCTCCGCGACGCGGTGGTGCTCATCGGACTGGGGATGGCGGGCGCCGTGGCCGCCTACGAGGCGGCGCAGCTCCTCCCCCCGGTGGGTGACCCCACCATCATCAGCCGCACCACGTGGGCCATCCTCATCGTGGTCACCGGAGGGCTCCTCCTCTCCTTCACGCGGGCCCGGGAGCTGGAGGAGGTGGGGGCGTCGGCCTTCGGATACACCGCCCTCTACCTGCTCCTTGCGGGGATCGGCGCGCAGGCGGATCTCAAGGCGGTGCTGGCGGCGCCCCTCTACTTGGCGGCGGGCGCGGTGTGGATCGCCATCCACCTGGCGGTGCTGCTGGTGGCGGCGCGCCTGGTGCGGGCGCCCCTCTTCTTCGTCGCCACCGGCAGCATGGCCAACATCGGCGGCGCCGCGTCGGCTCCGGTGGTTGCGGGGGTCTACCATCCGGCCATGGCACCGGTGGGGCTCCTCATGGCGGTGGCAGGCTACATCCTGGGCATCTACGGCGCCATCGCGTGCGCCTGGCTCTTGAGTCTCGTCGGCACCTGAGGTATGACCATGCACCCACGCAGTCGCTGTACGTTCGTCGCGCTCGCCTTCGTCCTGCACGCCGCCGCCCCGCCGCTGGCGGCGCAGTCCGCCGCCGAGGCGGCCCGCGCGTACCGCCAGGCCCACGAGGCGGAGATCGTGCGCGACTTCGCCGAGCTCCTCTCCTATCCCAATCGTGCCTTCACGCCCGAGATCGTGCGGGCGGCGTCCTACATCCGGGACGAGCTCCGGGAGGTGGGCGTGGAGGCGGAGCTCCTCACGCTGGAGGGCGCCTCGCCCATCGTGTTCGGGAAGCTCGACGTGGGCGCCGAGCGCACGCTGGGCGTCTACGTGCACTACGACGGGCAGCCCACCGACTCCACGCAGTGGACGCATCCCCCCTTCCAGCCCACGCTCTACACGGCGCCCATCCC
>WGEM01000416.1 GCA_015492755.1 Gemmatimonadota bacterium
GGACGGAGGGCCGACACACGTGCTCTTCGCCCACGGCAACGCCGAGGACCTGGGGCACCTGGGTGCCTTCGCCCGCCGCTACGCCGGACTGGGCGTGACGGTCCTCCTCTTCGACTACCCCGGCTACGGCCTCAGCACCGGACGGCCCACGGAGCGGGGCGCGTACCGCGCCGCCGACGCGGCCTACACCTACCTCGTGGGGGAGCTGGGCGCGGATCCCGGCCGCATCGTCGTGCACGGGCGCTCGCTGGGCGGTGCGGTGGCGGTGGACCTGGCGGCGCGCCGCCGGGTGGGCGGCCTGGTGGTGGAGAGCTCGTTCGTCTCGGCGTTCCGTGTGGTGACCCGCGTCCCGCTCCTTCCCTTCGACCGCTTCCGGAGCCTGTCCAGGCTGCCGGGGGTGAGGGCGCCGGCGCTGGTGATCCACGGCCTCCGGGACGAGGTGGTGGCGCCCTGGCACGGCCGGCGGCTCTACGAGGCGCTCCCGCCGGAGCGGCGGTGGGCGCTCTGGGTGGAGGAGGCGGGCCACAACGACCTGGTGGAGGTGGCGGGCCAGCGGTACTGGAGGGCGCTGGAGGAGTTTTTCCGCTCGCTGGCTGCCGGTTGAGGCGGCGGCGCCGGAGCTCCCTCCGTGCGGCGCGGCACGGCACGTCCTACACTACGCGCAGGACGCCCTCACACACGGGAGGCGGGATGGAGCTCTTCCTTTCCCTCATCCGGACGCTGCTGGCCCTCAGCGTGGTCATCCACCTGGTGAGCAGCTACCTCATCGTGAACAAGCTCTGGTCACGGCGCGGGGTGCGCGGGGTGGCAGAGTCCATCTCCATCTCCGCCGCGCTCCTGGGGCTGGCCACGTCGTTGCCCTTCCTGGTGCACTTCTCCTTCGTGGAGCCCGACCCGGCGCCGGCGGCGCGGACCGCCATCAGCGTGGGCGTGGGCGTGGTCTTCGTGCTCATCGCCGCGGGGATCTTCGTGGGTGAATACCGCGGGCGTGGCTTCGCACGCCTCCTCCTGGCTGCGCTCCGTCTGGAGCGGACGGAGTTGGCGGATCTGCTCAAGGCGCTGGTGCGCCCCGCCGGAGCCCGGGAGCTCATGGTCGTATTCGAGGCGATGGCGGCGGTGGACAAACACGTGGACGCCCCGCGTCAGCCGGGAAGAAGAGATCGTGCTGGAGGAGCTGACGGGGATGATCGGAGCGTACGTCGACGCCGAGGAGGGCGGCGACGCCATGCACGAGGTGGTGATCGTGCCGCAGACGGCGGAGCAGAAGGCGGCGGTGCGCGCAGGGTAGGCACGTCCATGACTTCCTTCCACGTCGCCGCACCTCGTAGCGGGTCCGCCGGCCCGGTCCCCGCCCTCGTCGCCGCCCTCGCGTTCGCCGCGTGCGAGCGTCCGCCGGAGCCGGTTCCCGTGGATCCCGACGTCCACCGGGCGGCGGTGGAGGCGTTCCACGCCGCCCGCGAGGCAGAGCTCCGCGCTCCGGACTCCTGGCTCTCCCTCATCGGACTTCACTGGCTCGAGGAAGGGGAGACCACGCTGGGCGCGGACTCCGCCAACGACATCGTGCTCCCGGCAGGGAAGGCGCCCGCCGTTCTGGGCACCGTCACCCTCCACGATTCCGTCGCCACATTCCGTGCGGCGCCCGGCGTGGAGGTGACGGTGGGCATCGACTCCACGTTGAGCCTCCCCGCGGGATCGGGGGCCATCCCCCCCGACGTCTCACGCGACCCGGTGGTGAGGGAGGCGGTGCTGGGCTCCGCCGGCCCCGGCAAGTCCCGGGTGGTGCGCTACGGCCCGCTCAACTGGATCCTCCTCCGGCGTGGGGATCGCTTCGCGCTCCGTGTTCGGGACAACACCAGCCCGGTGTACGACGCCTTCCACGGAATCGACCGCTACCCCACCGACCTCCGGTGGCGCCTCACCGCCCGCTGGGTGCCTCACGAGAAGACGGTGGCGGTGCCCAACGTGCTGGGTACGGTGTCGGAGGAGCCCTCGCCGGCGCACCTGGCCTTCCGGGTGGGCGGACGGGAGTACACGCTGGACGTCACCGGTGACGCGG
>WGEM01000417.1 GCA_015492755.1 Gemmatimonadota bacterium
GCTTCAGCGGCGTCCAGGGGGTCTCCTGCTGCGCCGAGGCGGTGCCGGCGGTCAAGGCGAGGACGGTGAAGGCTGCGAGGGCGTGGGTGGATCCGCGGGCGCGCGGGAGGGTCGGGTTCATGATGCTTCGTCGGAGTTCAGGGTACGGGTGCGGCCGCCGCGGGCACGGCGGGCGGGCACCGATCGACTCGATGGACTCAACGTGCGGGTGAGAGCCCTCGGGAGGCAAGGCGACGCCCGCGCTCGCGCGGCACGCCGCTGCGTGCGTGCATGTTGATGAAGCGGGCCACGGTGTTGAGTCCCTGATGCAGAGCCTCGGGGGAGGTCGCCGGTGCGGCCACCTCGAAGGCGACACGGTAGGTGTGGTCCGGGGGGGTCGGCACGTCGGGCTGCACGTCGTAGACGGCACCTGCCGAGAAGATCACGGGACCGGGATGGGCCGTCTGTTGTGCCTCGAGCGACGCCGCAGGAAGGGCCGCGGCGGCGCCCGCCAGTGCGAGCGCCGCCGTCAGGGAAAGGGTTCGCATCGGTTCGCTACCTCCGCTCCAGTGTCCATTCGTCCTTGAGGACCCGCACGGTGTGCTCCATCTCGCGGCCGTCCACGCGAAGCACCACCCTGTACGTGCCCGGAGGCGCGTCGCTCACCTCGTAGCGGATGCGGTCCACCCCCTGCGTGCGCCGGCCGAAGCCGCCGAATCCACCGCGGCGGTTCCGCAGCTGCTCGCGGAGTCGCTCCTGCTCCTCCGGGCTCCGCTCGATGCGGCGCGTCATGTCCCAGAGCACCTCGTGGAAGCCTGCCTCCCCGGGTCCGTCCAGCTCGGCGATGGGGAAGGTCCCCTGATAGACCACCAGCTTTACCTCCTGGGCGTCGTCGGCCAGGTAGTAGGAGAGCGGCACGCCCACCGGTTCGCTCTCGCCGGGGAAGTTGGACGAGGCGTAGTTGGTCATGTCGGGCGCCACCCACCGCACACGGTCCTCGGGCTGGAAGAAGATGACGTCGGCGTCGGCGGTGGCAGGGCGCACCTGGGCCAGCTCGCTGATGTCGGCGATGTAGATGCCCCGCCCGTGCGTGGCCACCACCAGGTCGTTCTCCCGGGGGTGGATCTTCATGTCGTGCACCGGATTGGTGGGCATGTCGCCCTTGAAGCTGGTCCACGAGCGCCCGCCGTCGACGGAGGCCCACACCTGGAACTCCGTGCCCACGAAGAGGAGGTCGGGATTGGTGGGGTGCTCGCGCACCACGTTGATGGGGCCGTCGGGGAGGTTGGCGGTGATGTCCGTCCAGGTCTCCCCGAAGTCCGTGGTCTTGTAGAGGAAGGGCCGGAAGTCGTCTCTGCGGTATCCGGTGAAGGAGACGTACGCCGTGCCCAGGTCGTGGTGCGACGCCTCCACGCGGCTCACCCAGTATTCCGGGTTGTCGGGGATGTTGTCGTTCAGCAGCGTCCAGCTCTCGCCGCCGTCGCGTGTGAGCTGGACGTTTCCGTCGTCGGTGCCCACCCAGATGACCCCCGCCTTGATGGGCGATTCCGCCACCGTGGTGATGGTGGCGTACTGGATGTTGCCGTCCCCCCCCTTGCCGGTGGTGAGCGTCGCCGGATCCGCCTTGGTGAGGTCCGGGCTGATGACCTCCCAGCGCTCGCCGCGGAAGGGTGAGCGCAGGAGCTTGTTGCCGGCGTGGTAGATGACGTCGCAGTCGTGGGGGCTCACGACGATGGGTGCGTTCCAGTTCCAGCGCATCTCCGGATCGTCGTAACGGATGGAGACGCGCTCACCCGTCCAGAGGTCGAGGCGACTGATGGGTCCGAACTGCGACTCGTTGTAGAGGTAGCGGCCCTCGCACCAGTCGAACTCGTTGACCATCCCGTCGCCGCCGCCCACGCGCTTCCACTGCTCGAAGTACAGCGGCCGGCCGGACGGGTTGGTGTGGTACGCCATGTGGGAGCCGTTGTCCTGGAGCCCGCCCGCGACGCGGTAGGGGTACGACATGTCGATGCCCACGGCGTAGAACTGCGCCAGCGACATGAAGTCGGGGTGGTACCAGTTCTTGCCTCCGTCATAGGTGATGCCCATGCCGTGGTCGTAACCCAGCAGCATGTGCCTGGAGTCGTCGGGGTCGATCCAGAGCGCGTGGTCGTCGCCGCCGAAGCCCAGCGGGCGCCGCTCCCACGTCTTCCCGCCGTCGCGGGTGCCCCACGACGCCGCCGAGAGGACGTGCACCACGTCGGGGTCGTTGGGGTCGATGATGATCTGCCCGTAGTAGTAGGCGGGTGCGCCGCCGATGGACTGCCCGTCGGGGCTCACCTTTCGCCAGGTGGCGCCGGCGTCGTCGGAGCGGTAGACCTCGCCACCGATCATCCCGCGGCTGGACCTGTGCTCCAGCAGCTCGCGGCGGCGCTCCTCGTCCGACATCCCCTCCTTATTGGCGTTCTCGATGGTGACGTAGAGGATGTTGGGGTCGCGCTCGTACACGTCGATGCCGATGCGGCCCAGCATCCCCTCCGGGAGCCCGCCCCGGAGCTGGGTCCAGGTGTCACCCCCGTCGGTGCTCTTCCAGAGGCGGCTCCCCGGGCCGCCCAGATCGAAGGTGAAGGGGAGCCGCACCTTGTCGTAGCTGGCCGCGTACAGCACGTCGGGGTTGGTGGGGTCCATCACCACGTCCACCACGCCGATGGTGCGACCCTCCACCACCGGCGCCAGCACCTGTTCCCACGTCTCACCGCCGTCGCGGGTGCGGTAGAGGCCCCGCTCCGGGTTCTCCGAATAGAGGTGGCCCAGCGCCGCGACGTATACGATGTCGGGGTCGGTGGGGTGGACGACGATCCGCCCGATGTGGTGCGATTCCGGCAGCCCCATGTTGGTCCAGGTCTCGCCCGCGTCGGTGGACTTGTAGACGCCGTCGCCCCAGTAGCTGCTCCGGGAGTTGTTGGCCTCCCCCGAGCCCAGATAGAGGATGTTGGGATCGGAGGGCGCCACTGCGATGGCGCCGATGGAGAAGACGCGCTCGTGCGTGAAGAGCGGCTCGAAGGTGATGCCGTTGTTCGTGGTCTTCCACAGGTGCCCCGACGCCGTGGCGGCGTAGAAGGTGTAGGGCTGCTGCTTCGGCACGGCGAAGTCCACGAAACGCCCGCCCTGGCGGGTGGGCCCGATCTCGCGGTACTCGGTGGCGGCGATGATGGCGTCGGCCGGCGACTGCGCGCGGGCCCCTGGCGCGGCGACGGCGAGCGCGGCCAATGCGAGGACCAGAGGCAGCCGCGCGGCGGCGCGCGCGGGCGAGGGCGTATGGGTCATGGAGGTCTCTCCGGAAAAGGCTCGGGTGCTGCGGGTGTGCGGGCTCATCGTCCCGTCGCGCCCGCGCTCAGGTCGTTCCAGTTGAGGATGGCATTGAAGGCCAGGAAGAAGGTCCCGTGGGTCTGCCAGCGCCAGAAGGGACGGATGGCGAAGCTCACCACGTGGCCCTCGCCCAGCGGCGCGTCCACCACCTGCGCCTTCCCCGCCAGCGCCTCGGCGCCGCCCAAGGCGCCGGACAGCAGGATGTGGTCCGGGTCGTCGGGGAACTTGAGGATGACGCGGGCATTGGCGTTCGAAGTGCCGCCGAAGCGACCGAATCCTCTGAATCCACGTCCCGGACCGGCGCCCCCGGCGCGGTAGCGGCCTGCGGGCTGGTCGGGGTTCTCGAAGTCGGAGAGGCGCGGCCGGTTGGCCATGGGCGAGGTGTTCTGCCACGGGCCGCGGCGGAAGTTGAAGCCTCCGCCCCCGGCACCGGTGCTCAGCACCATGTTCCCGCGGTAGTAGACGGGCAGATACTGGCCGTCATAACCGTACGCGATGGGGCTGGAGCGGTCGGCGAAGACGCCGCGGTGCACCGAGCCCGGCGCCACCAGGTCGGCGGGCTCCTCCACCCGCACGCCGCGGGTGACGCCGAAGGTGGGCATGATGGTGGCGGTGGAGCCCTCCACGATGAGCACACCGCCGTCGCGTACG